>JAZASQ010000036.1:0-15781 GCA_036343235.1 Lachnospiraceae bacterium | reverse complement strand
GTTTGCCGTCCGGGAAGGCGGTTTTGACGGCAAGAACGTTGCTTTCTTCAATATCGTTCAGATTGTTGCCAATGCTGTTGCCTGGATCATTGTCGCTCCGGTTTTGGATATCCTCGTTTATGCGGAGCCGGCCAACAAGGTCTTTGCTCAAGGCGCTTTCGCCTTTCTCGGCAATATTCTGATCATCGGTATTCTCGGCAGCATTCTGCTGGCTGCCTATTCCAAGATTGCCGGCAAGTCCTCCGGTCTTAAGAAGGAAGACTGATATCGATACGGTTTGATTCCGTTTGGAAACAGGCTTTTATTATTTGCCATATCGAAATTTTGTCCCGGATGCTATAATGGCAGCCGGGACTTTTCTTATCAGACAGGTGGCCGGAACCCCGGATTTGACATATTCCGGCGGGAGGCCTTTGAGGATATTTCATGGCAGACCCGATTATAGAATTTAAAAATTTCAGCTTCAAATACAGGGCCCAGGAAGAGCCGACGCTTCATGACATCAATCTCTCCATCTATCCCGGGGAGAAGGTGCTGATCGCGGGTTCTTCCGGCTCAGGGAAATCGACTATCGCCCACTGCATCAACGGCCTGATTCCGGGTTCTTTCACGGGAGATATTGAGGGCAGTCTGACTGTTGCCGGACTGAATCCGGCGGATGCAGGGGTCTTCGGCATGGCAAAGAAGGTCGGTACGGTCCTGCAGGATACGGACGGCCAGTTTATCGGTCTTACCGTGGCAGAGGATCTGGCCTTTGCTCTTGAAAACGAGGCTATGTCCCAGAAGGAAATCTTTGAGAAGGTGGAGAAGGCAGCCAGGCTTGTTCATGTGGAAGACCTGATGAAGTCTTCTCCCATGGAGCTCTCCGGAGGGCAGAAGCAGCGGGTTTCTTTGGGCGGCGTCATGGTGGACGATGTTGATATCCTCCTTTTCGACGAACCTCTTGCGAATCTGGATCCGGCGACGGGAAAGCGGACCATAGAACTCATAGACGAGATACAGAAGGAAAGGCCGGTGACGGTCATTATTATAGAGCACCGTCTCGAGGATGTTCTCTGGCGGGATGTGGACCGGATCGTTGTGGTCGGTGACGGGCGAATCGTTGCGGACGAGAAGCCGGATGAACTTCTGTGCAAAGATGTCCTCTCCGGACAGGGAATCCGGGAGCCTCTCTATGTCTCGGCCATTCATCATGCCGGCTGTACGATTCAGCCGGAGGACAGGCCTCAGCATATAGACAGCATGAATCTGGCCCCCTATCGAGAGGCGGTCTGCAGGTGGTTTTCCTCCGTCCCGGAGAGACAGAAAGCTCCGGAAACAGAGCCGGTGCTTGAGGTGGAGCATCTCACTTTTGCCTACGACAAAAAGAAACAGGTGCTTTCAGACGTATCTTTTTCCCTACACAAGTGTGAGATGGTCAGCCTGGTCGGGAAAAACGGGGCAGGCAAGTCCACTCTGGCAAGTCTTATCTGCGGCTTCTATTCTCCGACGGATGGTTCGATATTTTTGAATGGGAAAGATATATCTCCTCTGTCCATTCGGGAGCGGGGAGAAAAAATCGGCTTTGTCATGCAGAGCCCGAATCAGATGATCAGTAAGCCCATGATTATGGAAGAAGTGGGACTGGGACTTACTGTTCGGGGAGTGCCGGAGGAGGAAGTGAAAGAACGGGTCAATAAGACGCTGAAGATCTGCGGCCTTTATCCTTACCGCAACTGGCCGGTGGGGGCCCTGTCCTTCGGGCAGAAGAAACGGGTCAGCATTGCCTCCATTCTCGTTATGGAGCCGGAAATCCTGATACTGGACGAACCGACAGCGGGTCAGGACTACCGGCACTATACGGAAATCATGGAGTTTTTGAAGCAGCTGAATTCCGACCTGGGTCTTACCATCCTGATGATCACCCACGACATGCATCTGATGCTGGAATATACAGACCGGGCCCTGGTCCTTTGTGATGGGAAGCTGCTTGCCGACTCGACACCGGAAAAGGTATTGACGGATGAAGAACTTTCAGAGAGGGCATTTCTCAAGAAGACATCCCTCTATGATCTTTCGAAAAAGTGCGGCATAGAGGACGCAGCCGAGTTCACCCGCCGCTTCATAGATTTCGAGCGGGCGGAGAGGAAAGAAGCCCGGTCCGTATCCGCCGTCTGAAAATATATTAGTCATGAATAATGTAAAGCACCGGGAAAGAAGAAACGTATATGTCTAAAATGATATCCTATGAGGAGAAGGACACCTGGATCCACCGCCTGTCCGGCTTCACGAAGCTTTTGTTTTTCATCCTCTGGTGCACGACGAGCGCCATTACCTATGATACCCGGATCCTGCTTTTCATGGTTGTCTTCGGGGCAGTGATTTTCGTCCTGTCCAAAACGAAGTGGCAGCAGGTGAGCGTCGTGTTCAAGGCCGTGATTTTTTTCATGGTCATCAACCTTCTCTGTATCTATCTGTTTGCGCCGGACCAGGGGACAAAGATCTACGGGACCCGGACCCTGCTTTTTGGAATGAGCGGGAAATATGCCTTGACTCAGGAGCAGCTTTTCTATGAGTTCAATGTCATGATCAAGTATTTCACGGTCATTCCTTCGGTGTTTATCTTTCTTGTGACAACGAATCCTTCAGAGCTGGCGGCCTCCATGAACGGGGTCGGAGTTCCCTATACGGTCGCCTACTCCATTTCCATTGCCCTGCGCTATATTCCCGACGTGCAGGGGGACTTTCACCGAATCAAGAACGCTCAGCAGGCCCGGGGAATCGAGATGACGAACAAGGCTCCCCTTAAGGAACGCATTAAACGGACGTCTTCCATTATTTTTCCCCTGCTTTTTTCGACCATGGATCGGATTGACGTTGTTTCGAATGCCATGGAGCTTCGCGGCTTCGGGAAGAAGAAAAAGAGGACATGGTATATGCGGCGGCCGCTGACCGGGACGGATATTGCAGTCATTGTTTTCTCCGTGGCTTTTCTGATTTTTGCCATCATAAATAATATCCGAAACGGCGGCCGTTTCTACAATCCTTTTCAGTGAAAGAGCGGCTGCATTGTGCTGCGAATTGGCGTAGAACAAATATAAAACGGAGGCAAAGCGTGTTTGAGTATATGGAAAAGGAACCGGTCATTGCAAAGTCGGCCTTCATTGATCCGACAGCAGTGGTAAGCGGGGATGTGACACTTGGAGAGCGCTGCGGGGTTTTCCCTACGGCGGTCCTCCGCGGAGATGAGGGAAGCATCACTGTAGGGGATGAGACAAATGTCCAGGACGGGGCCATTCTCCACTGTGCCCACGGCTTCAACTGCACGGTGGGAAGCGGCGTCACCATTGGCCATCGGGCTATCGTCCACGGCTGCACGGTCGGGGACAATTCTCTCATTGGCATGGGGGCAACAATCTTGAACGGGGCCGTCATTGGCTCGGACTGTATCGTCGGGGCCGGGGCTCTCATCACGGAAGGAATGACCGTGCCGGACGGTATGCTGGCTGTCGGGGTTCCGGCCAAAGTCATAAAACCTGTGACGGAAGAGCAGAAAAAGTGGATTCGGGACAATGCTGCGGAGTATGCATGTCTTGCAGGCCGCTATCTTGAGAAGCAGCATGACTGATGTAAATCCCGTACCATGCAGGCGATTCTTTGCAGACTGCGGATACGACAGACAGATGATGCCTGAGGAGAGGAATCATGAATATATTTGACATAGTCGGACCGGTCATGGTCGGCCCGTCAAGTTCCCATACGGCCGGGGCAGTCCGCATCGGAAGAGTGAGCAAAAAGCTCTACCATGCTCCGATTGAGAATGCGGAGATCCTGCTGCACGGTTCCTTTGCCTCCTCCGGCCGGGGCCACGGGACGGACAAGGCCCTGGTGGCCGGCCTTCTAGGACTTTCCGTTGACGACGCCCGGATACCGGATGCCATGACCCTGGCCAAAGAACATGGCCTGCACGTCTCCTTCGGGACCATTGATCTCGGAGAGGACGCCCATCCGAATTCAGTATGTCTCAAGCTCTCCGGAAAGGCGGAGCCCATGGAGATTGTTGCCTCCTCCATCGGGGGCGGGCGGATCATGATCAATGCCATTGACGGTCTTTGTGCTAACTTTTCCGGGGATTCTCCCACCCTCATTGTCCACAATCTCGACCAGCCCGGCCATGTGGCTGAGGTTACGTCCATGCTGCAGCATAAGGCCATTAATATTGCTACCATGCAGCTTTACCGGAATGGACGGGGAGGGCACGCCGTCATGGTCATCGAGTGCGATCAGGAGGTGCCGGAGGAATCCCTGTCCTGGCTCTCTCACCTTGAAGGGGTGGAGAAGGTCACTTACTATTCACCTGCGGAAGATGAGGAATGAGAGGGCATGTACACTTCATTTACAGACCTTCTTAACGAGCAGAAGGAAAAGGACCTGCCCCTGTGGAAGCTGATTCAGCTGGAGGACTGCCGGGAGGAGGCTCTGACGGAAGAAGAATCCCGACAACGCATGGCGGATATGTATGAAGCCATGAAGGAATCGGACAGGGCCTATGACAGCGCTCTCCGCTCCGAGAGCGGTCTCGTGGGCGGGGAGGCGGCGAAGATCCGGAAACAGAGGGAGAAGGGGGCCCTGCTCAGCGGGGACTTCTTCGGCCGTGTCATGGAACGGGCTCTCAGGGTGGCTGAGAACAATGCCTGCATGAAGCGGATTGTAGCGGCTCCTACAGCAGGGTCCTGCGGGGTCCTGCCGGCGGTCCTGATTTCCCTGGAAGAGAAATACTTAGCGGAAGGGGCCGATGCAGCAGGGCTTTCGAATCGAATGGTGGAAGCTCTCTATGTGGCCGGAGGCATCGGAGGCATCATCGCTTCCCGGGCCTCGCTTGCGGGCGCCGAGTGCGGCTGTCAGGCTGAAATAGGCTCGGCCTCATCCATGGCTGCCGGGGCGGCTGTGACTCTGGCCGGGGGCAGTCCGGACAAGGTAGTCCATGCAGCCTCCATTGCCATGAAGGGGCTTTTGGGTCTCGTTTGTGACCCGGTGGCCGGACTGGTCGAAGTTCCCTGCGTCAAGCGGAATGTCATCGGGGCTGTCAACGCTCTGACAGCGGCGGACATGGCCCTTTCAGGAATCAAGTCGAAGATTCCGGCCGACCAGGTAATGGACGCCATGCGGTCTGTGGGAAGGACCATGAACGAGGACTTAAGGGAAACAGGTCTCGGGGGCCTGGCGGCGACGGAAACAGGCAAGGCTGTCCGCAGGAAGATGAGGCGACGGTAGTTATTGAGGCGGCGTTACGGCCCACTGGAATGCAATCAGTCCCATTATATTTTGGACAAATGACCAAAAACGCCCTTGCCTTTTGCAAAGGCTTGTACTATCATGCAAGGCGAACAAAGGAGTTCGGCAGCAGGCGCTGCCGGACTCCTTTCTTTTTTTGGAGATGCTGTATTCAATAACTCCGGACCGGGCAGAAATTTTCTGAACGGATGGAAAGGCAAAAAGCATGGAAGAGACATTTTTGATACACGGAGACCTTCTCTGGTCCGATGAGGACAGGAATCTTGAGATGCTGGAGGATGGCTATCTTCTGGTGGAGGAAGGGAAGTGTGCCGGCGTATTTCCGGATTTTCCTGAAACTTTTTCTGACCTGCCCCTCGAGGACCATGCCCACTGCCTGGTCCTGCCCGGCATGACGGATCTCCACACCCACGCCTCCCAATACGGTATTCGAGGCCTGGGCCTCGATGAGGAACTCCTGGTCTGGCTGAAGAAATACACTTTCCCCGAGGAGGTGCGGTTTTCCGACCTTTCTTATGCTAAGCGCATGTATACGGCTTTCACGGAGGATCTCCTGCACGGGTGGACGACAAGAGCCGTCATCTTTGCTACCCTTCACACGGAAAGTACGCTGCTTCTCATGGACATGCTGGAAAAGTCCGGCCTTGTGACTTATGTGGGCCGGGTCAATATGAACCGGGACGGGGGAGAGAATCTCTGCGAAAGCGATGCGGAGACCGCCCTTCACAATACGGAGGAGTGGCTTGAGTGCTGCAAAGGAAGGTACAAAAACACGACTCCGATTATCACGCCCCGCTTCATCCCCTCCTGTACGGATGACCTGATGACGGGTCTCTCGGAGATAGCTGAAAAGAACGGTCTGAGACTCCAGTCCCACCTCTCCGAAAATCCGGGGGAGATAGAGCTTGTGAGAAAACTGGTGCCGGCTTCTGCCTCCTACGGGGCGGCCTATGAGGACTTCGGCAGCCTCTTAAGTCCGGAAATACCGGCTGTCATGGCCCACTGCGTCTACTCGGACGAGGCGGAAGAGGCCCTGCTTATGAAGCACGGGACCTACATAGCCCACTGCCCTGGTTCCAATATGAACATCGCCTCCGGCATAGCCCCGGCAGCCCGCTTTCTCAGGGACGGGACCCATATCGGTCTTGGGACGGATATTGGGGGCGGTTCCACCCTGGCCCTGCCCGTGACCATGAAGGAGGCCATGCAGTCCTCCTGCCTCTACTGGCGCCTTGTTGATAGGAATGTAAAGCCCCTCTCCTTTGCCGAGACCTTCTATATGGCCACTCTGGGCGGGGGCTCCTACTTCGGAAAAGTCGGCAGCTTCCTGAAAGGGTATGAAGCCGATGCCGTCGTCATCGACGACACGGACACGAGAAACGGGCAGGCCCTGTCCCTTCTGGAGCGGCTGGAACGCTCTGTCTATACCCCTTCCGCCTGCCGGGTTTCCGCCAAATATGTCCGGGGACAAAGGCTGAATCTTTCATGAGAAACGAAGCAGAGTTTCCGGAGAACGGCACAGTATATGATCTGCTGAACCCGCCGTAAATTTTGTACAAACGTCCAAATTTTTCTTGACAAGTTTTGCTTTTTGCCTATAATTCTTTTCAGATTCAGGCAGATGAATCTTTTATATTATTCTTGAGTGGCAAAGAGGACACTCCGGTTTTTGACCGGGTGTCCTCTTCTTTTTTTGTCACGGGAAAAGCATGTGAGGAGAAGGCTTATGAAAAAGAAAATTCTTACCCTTCTGATGGCAGCGGCCATGACGGCCAGCCTCGTAGCAGGCTGCGGCTCCACGGCTTCATCAGACACATCATCGTCTTCGGACTCTTCTTCGTCCGATACGGCTTCGTCATCAACTGACACGGCGCCTTCCGATACCTCGTCATCCGGCTCCGGTATCGCCGCAGACCAGATCAAGGTCGGCATCATCTATGTCGGTGATGAGAACGAGGGCTACACGGAAGCCCACATGAACGGCATCAAGGAGATGGCTGAGACCCTCGGTCTTTCCTCCGACCAAGTCATCGAGAAGACCAATATTCCTGAAGACGAGTCCTGCTACGATGCAGCTGTCGACCTTGCGGACCAGGGCTGCAACATCGTTTTCGCAAACTCCTTCGGCCATGAATCCTATATGATGCAGGCGGCTCAGGAATATCCGGACGTTCAGTTCTGTCATGCGACCGGACCTTCCGCCAGGACAGCAGGCATTGCAAATTTCCACAACTACTTCACATCCGTTTATGAGTCCCGCTATGTATCCGGTATCGTAGCCGGCCTCAAGCTGAATCAGATGATCGCTGACGGAAAGATTACGGAAGACACCGCAAAGATGGGCTATGTAGGCGCTTATCCCTATGCAGAAGTTATTTCCGGTTTTACCAGCTTCTATCTCGGCGCAAAGAGCGTATGCCCTTCCGTCACCATGGAAGTCCGTTACACGAACTCCTGGGCCGATATCTCCGCAGAGAATGAGACAGCCAAGAGTCTGATCGCCGACGGCTGCGTTCTCATTTCCCAGCACGCCGATACGACCGGCGCTCCCACAGCCTGCGAGGCAGCCGGAGTTCCCTGCGTCGGATACAATGTCGACATGACATCCGTTGCTCCTAATACAGCCCTTACATCCGCTTCCATCGACTGGGGGCCTTACTACACCTACGCAGTCAAGTGCATGATTGACGGCGAGACCATCGCCACTGACTGGTGCGAAGGCTATTCCACCGGCGCCGACAAGATCACCCCTCTGAACACCGCCGTTTGTGCCGACGGTACGGAAGACGCAGTAAAGACCGCAGAGGACGCCATCAAGGACGGCAGCCTGCATGTATTTGATACATCTACATTTACCATCGGCGGGCAGAAGCTGGAAGACCTGATTGCAGGCGGCGGGGACTATGAGAAATATTCCGCTTCCGTATCCGACGGCTATTATCACGAGTCCGACGTCGACATCAACGGCTCCGCTCCTTCCTTTGACCTGATCATCGACGGCATCACTTCCATTACCGAGTGATGAGAATAATGTAAAACTTCTTCTTTCCCCTTCCTTTTGAAGGAATGGCGGGGAAAGAAAAAATTTTGGCAGCCCGAACCCTTCATAGCTGGGCGGGCTGTCTTTTCTATATCCCTTAGGCTGTCGCAAGTGCAGAGCACGCAGCGAGAGCCTTAGGGAGATTGATGCAGGGAGACTTGGCGAGTGGCAAGCAGACAGTCGCCTAGTCGAGTCGAACGTTCTTGCAGGAGAAAATCCATGACAGAAAGCGACGTGGCAATTGAACTCAAAAACGTGACGAAGCGGTTCGGAGATGTGGTGGCCAACGACCACATCAATCTGACCTTAAAGCACGGGGAAATCCTTGCCCTTCTGGGGGAGAACGGCTCAGGCAAGACGACCCTCATGAACATGCTTGCCGGCATTTACTTTCCTGACGAGGGGGAGATTTTCGTGGACGGGCACGAGGTAACAATTCGTTCCCCCAAGGAATCCCACGCCCTGGGCCTTGGCATGATTCACCAGCACTTCAAGCTCATTGATGTCCTGACAGCAGCCCAGAACATCGTTCTTGGCATGGACGGACCCGTGAAGATGGACATGAAGGCCCTGACGAAGGACATCCGTCACGTGTGCGAGCGGGATGGCTTTGACCTGGACCTGGACAAGAAGATTTACGAAATGTCTGTTTCCGAGAAGCAGACGACGGAAATAGTGAAGGCCCTGTATCGCGGCGCGGACATTCTGATTCTTGACGAACCCACGGCCGTGCTGACGCCCCAGGAAACGGAGAAACTCTTCTCGGCTCTTAGGAAGATGAAGGACAACGGCAAGTCCATCATCATCATCACCCACAAGCTGAACGAGGTCATGGAGATTTCCGACCAGGTCACGGTTCTTCGGAAGGGGAGGTATGCCGGCACAATCAATACGATAGACGCCGACGAGCAGACCCTGGCAGAGATGATGGTCGGAGACAAGGTCGATTTGAATATCGAGCGGACGGCGGTGCAGGCGCCGGAAGACAAGGTGGAAGTCCGGGGCATTACGGTCCGGAACAATGAGGGCTTAAAGACCCTGGACAATGTTTCGTTCACTGCCCATACGGGCGAAATCCTCGGAATTGCCGGCACATCCGGCTCCGGCCAGAGGGAACTTCTCGAGGCCATCGCCGGACTGCAGGAGGTGGAGAGCGGGGAAATTTTCTATAAGGCCCCCGACGGTACGATTGAAGACCTCACAAAGAAGACCCCGGCCCAGATACAGGACTTAAAGATTTCCCTTTCCTTCGTCCCTGAGGACCGGCTGGGTATGGGTCTTGTCGGAAATATGGACTTGACCGGGAATATGATGCTCCGTTCCTACAAGGAAGGAAAAGGTATTTTCACGGACCGGAAAAAGCCCAGGGAACTGGCGGAGAAAATTGTGGACAAGCTTGAAGTAGTGACGCCTTCCGTCGACACCCCGGTAAGAAATCTCTCCGGCGGCAACGTTCAGAAGGTCCTTGTGGGCCGGGAGATTGCATCGTCTCCCCAGGTCCTCATGGTGGCCTATCCGGTCCGGGGTCTTGATATCAACTCTTCCTATTCCATATATAACCTTCTCGGAGAGGAGAAGAAAAAAGGAGTGGCCGTTATCTGCGTCGGGGAGGACTTAGACGTCCTGATTCAGCTCTGCGACCGGATTCTGGTCCTTTCGGAAGGCACCGTGACCGGCATCGTGGATGCCAGAAAGACCACGAAAGATGAGCTGGGACTCCTGATGGCCAAAGGCCGGAAGGACCACAGCCGCAGAAAGAAGCAGGAAGCGGAGGAGAGCGTCTCATGAAGAAGACAAAAAAGGTTTTTCACCTTGTGAAACGGAGTGACATGAGCCGGGGCAGGGCCCTGGGCCTCCGCCTGATTGCGGTCCTCCTGTCCCTGATCGTGTGCGCTATCGTCATCGTCTCCATCACCCACCAGAACCCCGTGTCCGTCTATTCAGGAATCCTGGCCGGGGCAGTCGGAACGAAGCGCCGCATTTGGGTCACTATCCGGGAAGTGGCGGTTCTTCTCCTGATTGCGGTCGGCCTGACACCTGCTTTTCGCATGAAGTTTTGGAACCTTGGCGCTGAAGGCCAGATCCTGATCGGGGGTGCGGCTTCGGCAGCGGTCATGATCTATTTCGCTCCTTCTCTGTCTCCTGTTCTTACCATGATAATTCTCCTGGCAGCCTCCATGATTGCCGGTATGCTCTGGGGGTTTCTGCCCGCCTTTTTCAAGGCCAAGTTCAATACGAACGAGACGCTCTTCACCCTGATGATGAACTATGTGGCCATGCAGATTGTCACCTTCTGCGTCGTTCTGTGGGAGCACCCGGCGGGTTCAAATTCCGTCGGCGTCATCAACCAGTCCACACGAGCAGGCTGGTTCCCGCGGATCGGCGGCCTCGAGTATCTCATGAATGTCATTATTGTCGTTTTGGTCACGGTCCTTACCTTCGTCTATATGAAGTACACGAAGCACGGCTATGAGCTCTCCGTTGTCGGGGAGTCCCATAATACCGCCCGCTACGCCGGTATTGACGTAAAGAAGGTCATCATCCGGACCATGATGATTTCCTCCGCCATCTGCGGCCTTTCCGGAGCTGTCATCGTATCCGGGGCGTCCCACACGATTTCGACGTCCACGGCCGGGGGCCGGGGTTTTACAGCAGTTGTTGTGGCCTGGCTGGCCCAGTTCAATCCCATTGCTATGATTGCCACATCGGCCCTCCTTGTATTCATGCAGCAGGGCTCCATACAGATTGCTTCCCAGTACGGTCTGAATGAAAATGCTTCGGACATCATCACGGGCATCATTCTTTTCTTCCTGGTCGGCTGTGAATTCTTCATCCGCTACCGGATTGAGGGAACGGAAGTGGAGATTGAGGAAAAAGCCGGAGGTGCAAAGGCATGAGCGTTCTACTTACATTTATTCAAAGGGCCATCATACAGGGCATTACGATTCTCTTTGGAGCCACGGGCGAGGTTATGACGGAAAAGTCCGGAAACCTGAACCTGGGTGTCCCCGGCATCATGTATATGGGCGGTATAGCGGGCCTCATGGGTTCCTTTATCTATGAAAACGTGACGGAAAATCCCAAGACAGCTGTTGGTGTCCTTATTGCCGTTCTCTGCTGCCTTCTGGCCTCCCTTTTCGGCGGTTTCATCTATGCCTTCCTGACCATCACCCTCCGGGCCAATCAGAACGTAGTTGGCCTGGCCCTGACCACGTTCGGAACCGGCTTCGGGAACTTCTTCGGCGGCTCCCTTTCCAAGATGGCCGGCGGCGTCGGACAGATTTCCGTTGCCACGACAGCGGCCGGCTTCCAGGCAAAGATTCCGGGGCTGAGCCGTATTCCCGTCATCGGAGACCTGCTCTTTTCCTACGGCTTCTTGACTTATGCGGCCATTATCATCGCTGTCATCTGCTGGTACATTCTGGCCAGAACCCGGTGGGGCCTGAACCTCGTGGCGGTCGGTGAAGACCCGGCCACCGCAGATGCGGCTGGCATCAATGTGACGCGCTATAAATACGTATCGACCCTGGCAGGCTGCGGCATTGCCGGCTTCGGCGGTCTCTACTTTGTCATGGAATACCTGGGCGGGACCTGGATGAACAATGGTGTCGGGGACCGGGGCTGGCTGGCTGTCGCCCTCGTCATTCTGGCCCTGTGGAATCCGGCCCATGCCATCTGGGGCTCCCTGATCTTCGGCGGCCTCTATATTCTCTACATCTATATTCCCGGTCTCGGTCGGGCCGGGCAGGAGCTGGTGAAGATGCTGCCCTATGTGGTCACGATTGTGGTCCTTGTCATCTCCTCCCGCCGCAACAAGCCGGAGGATCAGCCGCCGCGGTCTCTTGGCCTTTCCTACTTCCGGGAAGAGAGATAGCCTATGGATACGGAGAAGAAAATCCTGGATGCGACATTATCCGTCATACGGAAAAGAACGATAGCCGGCACCCGCATGCGGGAAATTGCAGATGAGTCGGGCCTCGTGCTTTCAAACATTCATTATTATTATCCCACGAAGGAAGAACTCCTTGAGGCCGTGCAGAATCAGGTTCTTGAGAAATGTCTTGAAATCCGGGAGGACCTCCGTGAACAGGGCGGAAATGACACCCTGGAGGAGCGGCTCGACGTTTTCATCGGACAGAAGAAGAATTTCCTCCTGGAGAATCAGGATTACGATTTCGCGGAGCTGGACTTCTGGAACCAGAGCCGGATTTCCGAGGCCGTCCGGGAGCGCTTCGCCGGCTCCTACGCCGGCTGGAGGAAGGAAATCAGAGACATGCTGACGGAGTGCGTGCCGGACCTGCCTGAAGAAATTCAGGATGAGCTCCCTGCATTCATTGTTTCCTTCCTCGAAGGGGCTACGGTGCAGTATTTAATAGACCCGGAGGCCATAGATATCGACACCTACTTCGAATTCGGAAAGCGGATCATCCTCGGCATTGTGGCCCCCTATCGGCAGACAGAACATGAGAATAATGTAAAGCCCCGGGCGGAAGCGGCCGGAAATGTGGCCTGAATTTCGGCTTGGTAGTGAGTTTGACTTAGAGGAGCAGCTGCCTGAAAGCGGTTGTAAAAAGCTATGTATGACCTGAAGATAACGGACGGAAAGGTTTTTCTGGGCGGGGCCCTGCACAAGGTAAATATCTATGTGAACGGCGGGAAGATTGCAGCCCTTTCGGAGGAGAACCTCCCGGCAGCCTCTGAAATCGGGGCGGAGGGAAGAGAAGTATTTCCCGGCTTCATTGATCCCCATGTCCACTTTCACCTGGGCGTCGGAGAAAATGTCTCCGCGGACGATTTCGCCTCCGGTTCCCGGCAGGCGGCCCTGGGCGGGGTCACGACTTACATTGACTTCTTGGATCCGATTAAGAAAGCGGACGACATCGACCGGGCTTTCTATGATCGCAGTGCGCTCGCAAAGGGCTCGCTGGTGGATTACGCCTTCCATACTACGATAGCCAATCCCACGGACCCGCCTGAGGAAATATGTCAGAAGTCCTTAGAGCACGGCATCAATTCCATCAAGCTATTCACGACATATGCCGACACGGACAGGAGGACTTACGAAGCTTATATCTATGACCTGCTGGCGGCCACCCGCCATTTCGGCTGTATCGCTGTCGTCCACTCGGAGGCGGATGACCTCGTGCGGAAAGGAAAGAGGATTTCTTACAGGAACTTACAAAAGTCCCGTCCCTCCATCTGCGAGCGGCAGGAAGTTTCTACGCTTGCGGATATGACCCGGGAGACTGGCGGCCGTCTCTATATCGTCCATGTCAGCGCTGGTTCTACCCTTGAGATGCTGAAAATGAATTATATGGATGAGCTTCTGCACGGGAACATTACCCTTGAATCCTGTCCCCACTATTTTCTCTTGAATGAAGAGAAGCTTTTCGGAAACGACGGTTATAAGTACACAATGACGCCGCCGCTCCGTCCCGAAGCGGACCGGGCCCTGATGGTAGAGGACTTTCCTATGATTTCCACCATCGGGACGGACCATTGCCCCTACACGAAAGAGCAGAAGAACAAGAAGTACACTTCGGAAATTCCCATGGGAATCGGGGGCATCCGTTATTCATTCCTCAATATGTATAGTCTTTTCGGACTTGATTGTGTGGACCGTTTCACGAGCGGACCGGCCAGGGCATATGGACTGTCGGAGAAGGGAGTCCTTCTTCCCGGCATGGACGCGGATATCACCATATTCAATCCTGACGGGGAGGAAACCGTGGACGATGAAATGAGCGTCTATAACGGGAAGACCTACCGGGGAAAGATTGAGACGGTAATCTCCGGCGGTAAGACGGTCGTTCTGAATGGAGAACTCCACGATGAGCGGCAGGGGAATTATATCGGAAGAGGCCCCCTGTAAACAGCTTGACAGGCAGCCGGGATTTCGGTCTGCCGTCCGGGAGAGGACAATTTCCGGACTGAAGATAAGAGGCAAAGCGTATGGATATTTCGACGCCGGTTGTAAAAAAAGATCATGAAGTGAAGATGAGCGGGCGGGCCGAGTATATCGCCGACCACTCCTTCCCGGGGGAAATCTGGGGAACCATGGTCCGCTCCACCGTGTCCTTTGGGAAAATCCTCGATATAAAGCTTCCGGATCTGCCGGAGGGCTATATGGCTGTGACTGCGGATGACGTGCCCGGTGAAAACCTCCTGAAGGTTGTTACATCGGAGCAGCCGGTCTTTGCCGGTGATACGGTCCGCTTCCTCGGGGAGGGCATCCTCATGATTACAGGGCCGGATCTCGCCACCGTGAAGAAGCTGGCGGCAGAGACGGTTATCACTTATGAAGAATATAAGCCGGTCCTCTCACTGGATGAGGCAACGGAGGACTGTGCCCACTATCATTTCACGAAGGGCAGACCCATAGACGAAGTATTTGCGGAAGCCTCTGAAATCATAGAAGAGACCTTCACGACCGGCTATCAGGAGCAGGCTTATCTGGAACCTCAGGGGGCTGTGGGAATCTTTAAGGACGGGAAAGCTGAAATCTTCGGTTCCATGCAGTGCCCCTACTACGTGAAGAATGCCTGCAAGCAGACTATGGCCTTAGACGACGACCATGTGCGCATTGTGCAGATGACGACGGGCGGCGGCTTCGGAGGTAAGGAGGATTATCCTTCCCTGATCGGCTGTCAGGTGGCTGTGGCGGCAAGGAAAACCGGGCACCCGGTCCGTATGATATTAAATCGGCGGGAGGACATGGCGACAACCCCGAAACGGCATCCTTCGAAGATTACTTACAAGGTCGCCCTCGATAGTTCAAAACATATTACGGGTCTTAAAGCGGACATACGCTTGGATGCCGGGGCATACGCAGGTCTTTCCGATGTGGTTCTGCAGCGGTCCCTGCTTTCGGCTGTCGGCTGCTACAATATAGAAAATACGGATATCACCGGGGCAGCCATGCTTACGAATCTTGTTTCCAACGGGGCCTACCGGGGTTTCGGGGCTCCCCAGAGTTTCTTTGCCATCGAAACCATGATGGACCATATTGCCTATAAGCTGGGCAGGAATCCCCTGGACTTCAAGAAGGAATACTTTGTGAAGCAGGGAGACATCACCTGCTCTGAAGGCATCTATCATCACCACGTTCCGATTCCGGAGATGCTTAAAAAGGCCGAGGAACTCACGGACTACAGCAAAAAGTATGCGGAGTATAAGAAGCCCCAGACCGGGCGCTTTCGGAAAGGCATCGGCATGTCCATGGTCTTTCATGGCTGCGGCTTCACCGGGGCGGCCGAGAAGGAATTCATTAAGGCTGTCGTGAAAATCCATAAGTACACGGACGACACGGTGGAAATATTAGCCTCAAATTCGGACATCGGTCAGGGCATCAAGACGACCTTTTCAAAGATTGTGGCTGAGGGGCTGGGGATTCCCCTTTCTCAGGTAAAGATTGAAAATCCTGATACGGACCGGGTACCGGATTCCGGCCCCACGGTGGCTTCCAGG
>JAZASQ010000035.1:0-15976 GCA_036343235.1 Lachnospiraceae bacterium | reverse complement strand
AAGATGCAGGCCGAGATGGCCGAATACATGGACATCTTTGTCAAGTCCGTCTGATTGATTTTACCGGCAGTTTTTTCTGAGCAGTACGCACACACAAGGAGACGTCATGGCGGAAAAGCAGATGAATAATGACGGCTCGTGGGACATTCTGCATGAGGCGGCATCCCCTGCAGCAACGGAGCAGGCGGAGAAGCAGGCGGACATAGCGGCAAGGTGGCCGGGTTCCGTGAAAAAGAAGAAACAGCGGAAATTCTTCAATGTGCCGGCCCTTGTCATCGGCCTTCTGCTTGCTATCTTGGTTTCGTCGATTCTTTCGGCTTCCCTGGAAAAAAACCGGCAGGAAACAGCAGTTGCCTACGGAAAGTCAAAACTCAATTCCCTTTACCGGTCTTTGAATACGTGCACTGCCATGACGGAGGCCATGGCGGACGTCGTCATCATTGACAAGGGGGAAGTTAAGGATTTTGATACGCTGGCGGATGCCGTGTATTCGAACAATGATATGATCCGCTGCGTTCAGCTGGCACCGGGCGGCGTTGTTTCCTATATCTATCCCCTGGAAGGAAATGAGGCCAGTCTCAATGTCGACCTCTTCAGCGATCCTGACCGGAGGGAAGAAGCATTAAAGGCCAGAAATTCCGGGATTCCCATGGTGGCCGGCCCTTTTGAACTGAAGCAGGGTGGCTTTGGCATGGCGATCAGGGAGCCGGTCTACCTCACAAAGGGGAAGATGGGCACCTTCTGGGGCTTTTCCATTGTCATTGCCGACATGGACATGGTCCTGAAGAAGGCGAACTTTGATTCTTCTATTAAAACGATGGGGTATCGTTACCGGCTGACGGCCATCGTTGACGGGCAGGAAGTCTTCGTCAGCGGCGAGAAGGAAGGCGGCGGGTTCCGTACGGTAACAGTTGAGCAAACGATTTACGGCAAGACCTGGCGCCTCTATCTCAATTCGCATACAACATCTCTTGACCGCTTCCTTTTCTGGGGAGCAGCGGTCATGATGTTTGCTATTGCCTTTCTTTTTTCTGCGCTTGTTCAGCAGAATATCAACCTCCGGAATATCAACTACACGGACGCGCTGACAGGGGTTCGGAACCGCCTCGGATTTGACAAGGCTATGGCGGCCATGGCTGCTGACCGCCGTGTGAAGTCCGCCTGTATCGTGGCTATGGACATCAACAATTTCAAATCCTTCAATGACCTGTATGGACATGCAGTGGGTGATATCCTGCTCACGTCTTTTGCGGAGGAACTATCCGATCTTGTCGGGCGTGCCGGCGTTATTTCGCGGAACGGCGGCGATGAGTTCCAGATGCTCTTCAAAAATCCTGCTGATGACTGGAAGGAAAAGTTCCGTGACTTCTTCAACCGCAAACACTTTTTTGAAGCGGCCGGCAGAGAGTATTTCTATTATGCTTCCGCCGGAATTGCGGTCTATCCGGAGGACAGCAGGGACTTTACGGAGCTCTACCGGAGGGCGGATGCTGCCCTCTATCACGCCAAGTCCAAGGTGCACCATCACGTTTCCCGCTTCCGGCCGGAAATGGACGATGAGCCGCGCGAACAGATGGGCTTCAACTTCAAGGACCTGGCCGGCGGGGCACCGGGGGCGGTCCTTATTTACAAGGACGATGACATCGAAGAAATTCTCTACGCAAATAATGAGTGCCTTCGCTTATTCGAATGTGACACCCTGCAGGAATTCATGTGGCTGACGGGCAGATCCTTCCGTACGCTCGTTCATCCGGATGACATTCTGTGGGCGGAGGGAAGCATCGCCCGTCAACAGGCAGATCCTGCTTCTGACGGGTATGACTACCTCAGCTATCGGATCCGGACAAAAAACGATGTGGTGAAAACCGTTTTTGATGCCGGTCGGCGGATTCACCACGAGTACTACGGAGACATCTATTATGTGCTGCTTTTCGACCTTTCGACATTGAAACGGGCGGACAGCAGAAAAGGCTGAAAAAATGCAATGCGATTGAGCAAACAACCCGGGAAGGCGCCAGAGAAGGCACCTGCCCGGGTTGTTTTTTTGCGTTTTTTGTTTATATTATTCTGCTTCTTTTTTCACGTGAAGCTCCGCCACCTGTTCAGCAAGCTCCTCGACTTTCCTGTCGTTCAGCCTGTACTTCGCCTTAAACCACACGAATGCGATGATGAGAACCACAATCGGAATGATGGTCATCACCATGCGAAGGCCCATTTTCTGAGCAGCGGCTACGCCGACGGAGAAGTCGAAGGTCTGGTCTTCCGTCGTAACGGCGGCGTTCGAAAGGTTCAGGACGCCGAGCGTCAGCGAGGCGATGAAGGCCGCAAGACCGGACGAAAGCTTTACAACGAAGGTCTGCATGGAGAAGATGACGGATTCGTCGCGCCGCCCGTTCTTGATTTCCCCGTAGTCCACGGTATTCGCCAGGAAAATGGTGATAAGTACATTATTCATGCCACTAGCCGCCATAATGAGAACGCCGGGAATCAGGAAGAGGGCAAGGGTCTTGTTTCCGGCCGTTGCGAGGGCCAGAAGGCAGACGTAGCCGATCATGGACATAATGAGGCCCGCGTAGAAAATCTTCGTGTTCGCGATTTTCAGCGCCTGCCGCAGGATGGGATAGAGGGCCATCATGGCCAGAATCTGCGCGGCACCGGCCACGGTGTTGAAGAGGGTGTAGTCCTTGTACCAGCCCGTTCCGCCCAGGTCGTACTTGAAGAAGTAGATGACGAGGTTCGACGTGATGTACATAGCGACGTCAACAAGGACTATTGTCACAACGATGGCCATGGCCTGGTCATTGTGCACGAGGGAAGAAAACATCTGCTTTACGGATGCTGTCTCCATGTCGACCGTGGATTTTTCCTTGACGGCTGCGACCGTAATAATAATGAAAACCGCGAAGAGGGCCGCAATGATCAACGCGAAAACGGAAAAGCCGATCCTTTCCACATCCTTTGCCGTGGTACCGCCGAAGCGGACGCCAAGGGCATGGACAGCCATTACGGTAAAAATCGAAACGATGGCGCTGCCGACGCCTGAGCAGGAACGGGCCAGCGTCGTGAGGTTCTCCCGCTCCTTGCCGCCCTTCGTGAAGGCCGGAATCATGGACCAGAAGGGGATGTCCATCATTGTATAGGTGACGCCCCAGAGAACGTAGGTAATTGCGGCATAGGCCACGAGGCCGCCTCCGTCAAGGCTTGGCGGGCAAGTGAACATGGCATAAAGCACTACAGCATTCGTCAGGGTGCCGATCAGAAGCCAGGGCCGGAACTTGCCCATCTTCGTCTTTGTCTTTGCGACGATGACGCCCATAATCGGGTCGTTAAACGCGTCAAACACCCGGGCTGCCAGGAGGATTACCCCCATTGCATAGGCCGACACACCCATGATGTCTTGAAAATAATATAAAACATAGCTCGCCGAGAGCATGTAAACCATGTCCTTGCCGACGGCACCAAGCCCGTAACCGGCTTTTTCCGCCCCCGTCAGACTGCGTTTTGTGTCCATGAGACCTCCCAAATCAATTCATTCATAATATAAAGCACCGCGGAAACTATAATTTAAAATTCAGTTTCCAGGACCCACTATACCAATCCTCCCGTCTTCCCGCAAGCGCGCGGAATTGCCAAATTTTCCCCTCCCGAATTGTGCAAAATAGCGAAGGGCTTTTTCCGCAGCGCTGCAGGAGGCTCACGGCCCCCGGCTTTTTCTCAGCCTGCAGCGCTGCAACCAGCTCACAGCCTTCGGCTGTTTCGCTGATTGCAGTCGCCAAAGAGGTTCCTTCACATGCGAGCATGTACGGAACCTCCTTGGCTCGTTGCCTAACAAAAAAATCCCGCCGGGGGTATGGCCTGGCGGGATTCTTCGTGCTATATATTATTCTTGTGAAATGAACAGGGGGAGTTTTCAGCTTGCCTGCATGCCGCAGAGGAAGCCGATCATGTCCTTGCAGTCCTCAGCACTCTTGAAATCGAGGGTTGCGGAGGGAATCTTCTTGCCGAAGACATTGGCGAGGTCGATGGCCTTGCTGCCGCGGCCAAGTTCGTAACTCTTTCCGGATTCAGTGGAGAGCTTTACAGCATCTTCGCAGGCGTCCAGACGATTGAGGAATTTCTTTACATCAACGATATTGTAGACTTTCATAATGGCCTCCTTGTTTCTTCGCTTTTTGTTTACATGCTAATAATAGCCTCTCCGGCCGGATTGTTCGGCCAAAGGGGAGTTGAATTCCAGCCAAATCTTGCGCTTCGTCAGAAGATCTTCTGAAACGGGTGCCGGAGGGAGCGCGAATCTGATACAATTGAGCTATGACTATTGAATCCTTTATCTTCATTATGGACTGCATCGGTGCGGTCGCATTTGCCATATCCGGGGCAGTGCTTGCCATCCGGAAAAATATGGACATCTTCGGGGTCTGCATTCTGGCGGTTGTGACAGCTACCGGGGGCGGGATCCTTCGGGACATCCTGATTGGCCACCTGCCGCCAGTCATGTTTACAGACCCCACCTATGTGATAGTGGCCCTTGTGGCGGCAGTCGGCGCCTTCGTTTTCTTCAAAATCCGGAAGAAACACAATCTCGTCATCCCCCTGCGGGCTGTGGAAGTCTACACGGGTGTATTATTCTGGTTCGATACTGTCGGCCTGGCGGCTTTTACCATGGACGGCGTGTATGCCGGCTTTTCCGGCCCCGTGGACAATCTCTTTCTCGATATCTTCGTCGGCGTGATCACCGGTGTGGGCGGGGGCCTGCTCCGGGACATCTTTGCTGACGAGATGCCGGCCATTTTTGTAAAACATGTATATGCTGTGGCTTCGATTGCCGGGGCCATCGTGACCGGCTTCCTGCTGCGCTATGGTTCGGATGCCCACCTGGCCCTGCTGACCGGGTTCGGGGTCACGGTCCTCATCCGCTGGCTGGCAGCCCACTTCCGCTGGAACCTCCCGCGGGTATAGGGTGATTGTATTTACCTGTTAAGCACGATTCTTCAGTTTCCTGGAGGCGGTATAAGCAGGTGTTTGCAATGGCTGAAATTGTATTTGATTGTATTGATTGGACAGGTAAACAGTATGGGTATGTATGACGGAAACATATTATATGGAAAGAAGTGGACAGTCTGCGGGGATTCCTTCAGTCACGGGGATTTTACAGGCCTTCCGGAAGAGGAATGGTACCTGACGGACGGCCGCTATAAGGGGCAGATGCGCGTCTATCCCTATTTCATAGGGAATAGGAACAATATGGACATCGTGAACCTGGCAATAAACGGGGAAACCCTGGCCCGCCTCGATCGGACGCGGACGGAGTATAAGCGCCGGGCAGAGCGGGCGGCCTTTGCGGACGGGGACTACGAAAAAATTCCCGCCGACAGCGACTACATCACCTTCTACTTCGGTATCAACGACTGGCACCAGGATGTTCCCATAGGAACGCCTGGAATCAAGGACCCTTACACTTTCTACGGAGCCTGGAACACAATTCTCCGGAAGGTCATTGACAAGTGTCCCTACGCCCACATGGGCATTATTATTACGAATGGCTCATCGCCGGAATACACGGAAGCGGAGCGGGTCATCGCAAGAAAGTACGGCATTCCCTATCTCGATCTCGAGCGGGACGTGAAGGTTCCGCTGACCCTCAGAGCCGGAGGCGAGCGGGAAGACCTGTGCGATTATGTCAAAGAGGCCCGGCGCAAGGCTTTTGCCGTCTCGGATACGAACGGGCACCCGAATCCCAAGGCTCATGAGTACGAGAGCACCTTCATAGAAAACTTCCTGAGGAGTCTGTGACGGAGCGAAATTCTGAAAAAACCTATATTGCCATCGACCTCAAAAGCTTCTATGCTTCCGTGGAGTGCATGCAGCGGCAGCTGGATCCTCTCACGACAAATCTTGTGGTGGCGGATACAAGCCGGACAGAAAAGACCATCTGCCTGGCGGTTTCGCCTGCCTTGAAGAGCTGCGGATTGCCCGGCCGCTGCCGCCTTTTTGAAGTCAATGAAAAAGTCCGGGAGGTAAACGACGAGCGGAGGCGGAAGAACGGGGGCTCTCTTTCCGGGAAATCGGTTAGTTCAATCGAACTTGAGAAGAACCCGGCCCTGGCTCTCGACTACATCGCAGCGACCCCGCAGATGGCAAAATATATGGCCATCAGTACGCAGATTTACGGCATTTACCTGCGCTACATCGCCCCGGAGGACATCCACGTCTATTCCGTGGACGAGGTCTTCATGGACGTGACTGGCTACCTCGGGACCTACGGCATGACTGCCCGGGAACTTGCGATGAAAATGATTCGCGAGGTCCTTGCCGAGACCGGAATCACGGCGACGGCCGGCATCGGAACGAATCTATATCTCGCAAAAATTGCGATGGACATCGAGGCGAAGCACATCCCCGCAGACGCAGACGGAGTGCGGATTGCAGAGCTTGATGAAAAGACGTACCGGCGAAAACTCTGGGACCACCGGCCCATCACGGATTTCTGGCGGGTCGGCCGGGGCTATGCGAAGAAACTATCGGAATGCGGCCTTGAGACCATGGGGGACATCGCCCGCTGCTCCTTGGGAAGGCCGAATGATTATTATAATGAAGATCTTCTCTACCGCCTCTTCGGAGTCAACGCCGAGCTCCTTATAGACCATGCTTGGGGCGCCGAGCCCTGTACCATAGCGGACATCAAGGCATACAAGCCCGAGGCCAACAGCCTGGGCTCCGGTCAGGTCCTGATGGGCCCCTACCCCTTCGAAAAGGGCCGGGTCATCGTCCGGGAAATGGCGGAGGCCCTGTCCCTCCAACTTGTCGAAAAGGGTCTTGTGACGGACCAGATTGTC
Source organism: Lachnospiraceae bacterium (assembly GCA_036343235.1). GTDB lineage: Bacteria > Bacillota > Clostridia > Lachnospirales > Lachnospiraceae > RUG306. The sequence continues at coordinate 9,140 of JAZASQ010000035.1, read as the reverse complement.
CTCGACATCGGCTATGACCGGACGAACCTTGAAAACGAAGAGGTCCGCCGGGCCTACAGGGGGCCTGTGACGACGGACCATTACGGGCGGCCTGTACCGAAGCCTGTCCACGGCAGCCGGAATCTTGTGACATTTTCGAGCTCGATGGAGGCGATCGGAAACGCGGCAGTCTCTCTCTATGATACTAATGTAAATCCCGCCCTTACCATCCGCCGGGTCAATATTACGGCCGCCCATGTCATTCCGGAGGCCGAAGCCGCGGAGCGGGCAAAGGCGTCTGCCGAAAATGAGCAGCTGAATCTCTTTACGGACTACGAGGCGAGGGAAGCGGAAGAGTCCGCAGCAAAGGAAAAGAGGAACAAAGAACGCCGCCTGCAGGAAGGCATGCTCGAAATCCGAAAGAAATTCGGAAACAACGCCATTCTCCGCGGCATCAACTTTGAAGACGGGGCAACAGGCCGCGACCGTAACGGCCAGATCGGGGGACACAAGGCATGACCCGGGATTACAACGACATCATAAATCTCCCGGCACCGACCTCGAAGACGCATCCCCGGATGCCAATGGCAAACCGGGCAGCCCAGTTTTCCCCCTTTGCCGCCCTGACCGGCTATGACGACGCCGTAGCGGAAGAGAGGCGACTGACAGAGGACCGGCACAAACTCTCGGAAGAGGGAATGGCCGAGCTCAATGAAAGGCTCAGGTATCTGCTGGCCCATAAGGCAGAGCAGCCCTTTGTCCGGGCTGAGTATTTCATAGAAGACAAAAAGAAAAGCGGCGGTGCCTATTCCATCAAAAAAGGGAATGTCCGAAATGTCGACCCCGTAAACGGCTATATCGAATTTTCGGACAGGCAGCGGATCGAATTTAAATTCCTGCAGAAAATTGAACTGGTATGAAACGGAATGAATTTCTGGATGTGGCCGTTGGAGAGACCGGAAACGACTGTTTTCTACTAATTGTATTTCCGTAGTTTATGTGTGATATAATTTCCATATGTCTGAAGCAGAATCCAAAAACGACGAACTGAAGAAAAGCCGCCAGTTTTTCTGGCAGCGGAAACCTATCGGTGTCGGATCGGAGCAGAGGCGTTTCGTGTACCGTTTCGCCGTCATCAGCCTTTTCTTTATTGTACTTTTCTGTATTTTAACCATTCTGGCCTGCCCGGAGATTCCGCAGGTCCTTCTCGACGACCGGATTTCCACTGACCTTTACCACGTCGACGGAACGGTGGAGCACTTTTCCAACAATGTCTTTACGCCGCCTGAAGCCGGGGCCAAGCTCGTCTTTACCATCCGCCTTCCGGAGAAGGGCGGGACTGCGGTGGAAAACCCGGCTCTCTGCTTTGCAAACTACAATTCCGTTATCCATATCTTCTGCGACGGAAAGCTCATCTATTCTCACGGAGATGATCTGGCCGAGAAAGGACATCTGACGGGACACACCGTCGTCCGGGCCGTACTTCCCGCCAATGCAGCGGGGCCTGTTACAGTTGAAATGATACAGGGAGAACCCAGTACAACCACTTTTTTACGCAAAGTAAAACTGCTTCCGGCCCGGTACGCCTGGCTCTACCCCCTGTCGGACGGGCAGACGCTTGTGGATTTTGCCCTCTTTATATGCGCCATATTTGCGGCTATATTCGTATTCGGTATGAATATGGTCCTGAGCAATTCGGGGGATATGAACCGCCGGATCCGGGACATTGCATTCACCGTCTTTTCCGTAGCCCTCATCCTCTGGGCCATGGCCTATGAGGGAAGTATCTATTTCCTGGCATCCGACCGCTATTTCTTCCCGAACCTGGAATATATTTCCCTCTATATCCTTGCCGTGGCTTTCACGGTCTACTTGCGACGGGGAGTGGCCGGACTGGCAAAAAAGGTCTGCCTCGTATTCGAGATAGCCAGCATCGCCCTCTGCGCAGTCGTCTTTACCCTGCAGATTTTTGCCCCTTCTACTCACCCTTACACGTCCCTGCTCTCTGTCTGGACCATCCTTGTCCTGCCGTTCGGGGTCTTTTTCTTCATTGTCAATTTCACGGACAAAAACCGCGATCACCGATTCATGAAGATCGGGCTGGCCATTACGGTGGCCGGCGGTCTGCTTGAAGTTTTCCGGGTAAATATCGAGCGGACGGGGCTTGCGTCAGGCATTATTGCCAAAGAGGTCATGAATGTCCGCATGACGCCCTATATTGTGCTGGCCCTGGAGATTACCCTTACGGCCGACAATATAAGACAGAGCTTCAAGGTCTTTCGTCACCAGATTGAGCTCTATCACCTCAGAGATGTCGCCCTCCGGGATCCCCTGACGGGACTTCGCAACCGCAGAGCTTTTGAAGAGGGTGAGAAGGCCCTTCTCAGTACAGATGAAACTTATACGGTTGCCTTCATTGACGCTGACGGGCTCAAACGGCAGAATGACGCATATGGTCATGACGCCGGAGATGACCTGCTGCAGTCTGTCGGCATGGCCATAGATCACGCCTGTGTGATTACGGGTACCCGGGGCTACCGCATCGGAGGCGACGAGTTCGTGATCACAAGCCCATACAGGGAGCGGGTGGATCACGCCGTTGAAATCGTGAACCGGTGTCTTGAGGAGACAAAGGCGCCGGATGGGAAGCCCTATACGGTTTCCGTCGGAATCGCGGAGCACAGGTCTGCAGAGGACGGGGACGTTGACGCCGCTATCCGGCTCGCGGATGACCGCATGTACGATGAAAAAGTGAAACACCACCGGGCAAGGCAGTAGGGGGCTGTTTTAGAAAATTCCATGATTTTCTTTGCCTTCCACCAGTCCATCGCAATTCCGCTGGCATCGGCAACCGTTTCGCGGCTGGGCCTGGGAGGGTCAACAGGAGAAAGAATAGTGCATTTCTTCCTGGTTTACGCCCTGGTTCTTGCCATCTGCTTTGTAGCAGACCTCATCATCCGCCACACGCCGCTTATGTTCATGGCCGGCAGATAGGGGGTCAGGAAATTAGCCGACAAGCCGGATTTCTTCTCCTTCCACTACAAGCTCTGTTTCATAGAAGCACTTCACGGCCCTTATTAAATATTCCGGATCTTTTGTCCCGGCTGATTCATACGGAGAATGCATGGCCAGCTGGGCCAGACCGATGTCAACCGTGGGGGCAGGGAAGGTGGAATTCAGAAGGTTCCCGAGAGTGGAACCACCGGCAATGTCGGAATTGTTTGTAAATTCCTGACAAGGCACACCGGCTTTTTTGCAGAGAGTCTTGAAAACAGCCGCGGAAATGGCGTCCGTCGTATATTTCTGGGCGGCATTATACTTGATAACCGGACCGCCGTTCATCTCAGGCTGATTCACGGGATCATATTTGTCTGTGTGAGCCGGGTGGACAGCGTGGGCATTGTCGGCGGAAAGGACAAAGCTCCGGAAAATGACGGCACGGAATTCTTCTCCGGAAAGGCCGAGTGAGAATGCAGCCCGCTCCAGGGTATCACGGAAAAAGGTGGAATCAGCTCCCTGCCGGGACCGGCTGCCGACTTCTTCATTGTCAAAGACGCTGTAGACATTCATAGTGTGGTCTGCAGGCCCATCCGCTTCCAGATAGCCGATGAGGTCGGCATAGGTGCATTCCAGATCGTCAAGGCGGGGCGATGCGATGAATTCGTTTTTCAGGCCCCAGGCAGTCGGCTTGTCCCTATTAACAACGAAGAGATCGGAAGCGATGACTGCATCCGGTGCGACTCCTGCATTTTCGGCGATGATTTCTTTCAGAAGACCTGTATCAGCAGCCTCCCCGGCAATGGGCAGGAGTTCCTTCTGGATATCGAACTCATGCCCCTCGTTTGCCGTCCGGTCGAAATGGATGCAGAGGGAGGGAATCATCAGCAGGTCTTTTTCGATATTGACGAGGCGGGAGACCAGTCTGTCGCCCTCGGACACAATGACCCGGCCGGCGATGGAGAGGGGCCGGTCGAACCAGGGGGCAATCAGCATGCCTCCGTATTTTTCCACGTTCAGGCGTACATAGGTCTTGTCCGTCATTTCAGGATTCGCCTTGAGTTTGAACGCAGGGGAATCACTGTGGGAGGCTGCTGCCTTGAACTGCCGCAGCTTCCCTTCCGGCGCAGTAAATGCGATGACAGCCGTCCCGTTCTGTGTCACAAAATAATGTCCGCCGGGAACAACCTTCCAGGTCTCTGTCGGATGCAGTTTCTCAAATCCTGCGGCCTCGAGCCGCTTTGTGATTTCGTCAACGGCCTGATAGGCAGTGGGGCTCTTTTCCAAAAAGTCAAAAAGTTCTTCGTTCATTTCTCTCGTTCTCCGCAATATTCAATGACAATGTTATGGCCTCTCGTCGGGCCGGCACTGCTATATTACATCATATATGCGCTTCCGGAAACAGGCGGAAAAAATATCTCCGCTTGCCAATGGTGATGAAAGGTGCTATCCTCGATGTAATTACGGAGGTGACATCATGCAGATATCGAGCCGATTTACGATTGCCGTGCAGACACTGACCTGCATTGAGGTATTGAAAGAGAATAATGTAGTGAACAGCGAGCTCATCTCAGCGAGCGTCGGGGCCAATCCCGTGATCATCCGGAAAATTTTCGGCCAGCTCAAGGATGCCGGACTCATCCATGTCCAGCGGGGCGGCAACGGCGGGGTGACGCTGGCAAAACCGGCGGAAGATATCACTCTCTATGACATCTATAAGGCCGTCGACAGCGTGGATGAAGAGGGTCTTTTCCACTTTCAGGAAAACCCGAGTGCCAACTGCCCGGTCGGGCGGAATATCCATTTCGTCATGGACGGACGCCTGCAGCAGATCCAGGGGGCCATGGAGAAGGAAATGGCTTCCATGTCGATTGCCGATGTGATCGGGGATACGGAAAAGAAGATTGAAGCGGATGAGCGGAAGTAAGCCCGGGGTGTGAAAATGAGTCTTTTTGCTATCGGAGACCTGCATCTCCACTTTCAGTCGGAACTGAAAGCCCCGAACCAGCTGCACGACAGGATTTGGAAAGGGCATGAAGAGAGATTCCGGAAAAACTGCGAAAAGCTGATCCGGCCGGAAGACACCCTGGTCCTTGTCGGCGACCACAGCTGGGGCAAAAACTTCAGTGAATGCGAAGAGGACTTTTCCTATATTGAAAGCCTGCCCGGTCGGAAAATTCTGCTCCGGGGAAATCACGACATGTTCTGGGACGCGAAGAAGACAGACCGGCTCAATCAGCAGTTTGTCGGGCGGCTGTCTTTTCTCCAGAATAATTATTATTCATATGAAGATTATGGCCTTGTTGGCACGAAAGGCTATACGTTTGAGGGCCCCTTTTACCTGGACCGGTCCGGCTTCATCAAAGGCTGGGACGAGGCGGAGGCCGCCCACGCCGAAAAGCTCGTGGGCCGGGAGGCTGAGCGCCTGAAGATTTCCCTGGAAGCCGCCAGAAGTGCAGGCTTCCGGAAAATGATCATGTTTTTACATTATCCTCCCACGAATATCCTGCAGGAGGACAGCGTTTTCACCCGTCTGGCTGAAGAGTACGGCGTTGAGCAGGTCATCTACGCCCACTGCCACGGGGAGAGCCGCTTTCATGACAGCCTCCTTGGCGACCACAACGGCATCGCATATTCCCTCGTCTCCGGCGACTTCCTGAAATGGATGCCGGCAAAAATTCTCCCGTAAGTGCAATGCAGAAGTTGCAGAAGTGGCGTATAGTTAATTAGCGGATAAATATCTCTTTATCCATTAGAATATGTGTTCTATATTGGCAAAGTGAGGGTTGACCTCTATATTGGCAGGGTGAGGGCTTCTCCTTCATTTTTCACAGAGGTTTTGACACAAAGCCCTGCAGCCGATGACAATATCCTGATACGCCTCCTCAAAATCCCGCGTGTACCAGGGGTCTGCCACGCTGCGGTTTACGCCGGCCCAGTCTAAGAGCCGTGACATTTTCCCGTCCGGGTCTCCGCCGCAAATATAATGCATATCCCGGAGGTTTTCATTATCCATGCCGATGAGATAGTCGTAGCATGAATAATCTTTTCGTGTCAGCAGGACGGCCCGTTTGCCTTCGCAGTCCAGACCGTGCTGCCTGAGTACTTCCTTCATTGGCGGATAGACCGGATTCCCGACTCCGCCCCATATTTCATCTTCTGTCGTCGCCGCGGAAGCAATGACGAAGGAATCTTTCTGCCCCGCCTTATTCACGATGTCCTTCATGACAAATTCGCAGGCAGGCGAACGGCAGATGTTGCCGTGGCAGACGAATAATATTTTTATCTTATCTTGCATGACTTTTATTATCAGAACTATTATCGCGCTGATTGCCTCTTTCTGATTATTATAAGTCACCGGTATGCCTTCCGGAAGGCAGTCGGCGTCAGGCCGCTCGTTTCCCGGAAAACCTTTGTGAAATAGGAGCTGTCGAAGAAGCCACAGTCGGAGGCGATTTCCGTGACGCTTTTGTCCGAATGGACCAGGAGCTGGCGGGCGTTTTCTATGCGGACCTGGGCCAGGTATTCTATGGGGGTCTTGTCGAGATTCTGATTGAAGACCCGGATGCAGTCCCGGGTGCTGATGAAGGCGCTGCCCGCAATATCCTGCAGGCTGATCTTTTCGGGGTAGTGAATATTAATATATTGCATCATAGTCCGGATGCGCTCCTGACTGCCGGATGAGCCCTTGCTGTGGACGGCAGGATTCGTACGAACCTCATCCCATAGAGCCAACCAGCCCTCGGAAAGCAGGTTTCGGGTGAGGAAGATCCGTTCCGCGTCGTCATAGTCGAGCTCATCCTGCAGCTTCGTCAGCCGGTGGACGGCCCGGATGAAGCGCTTCCCGGCCTCCGTTTCCTGGTGCATCACAACGACCTCCAGAGAGGGGTCATGCAGAACCGGGAGCAGAAAGCGCTGCTCCATCAGGCTTCCGAAGTGGCCGTACAGGAGGACCGGGTGAAAGACATGGCCGGTTTCCAACGTCCGGCCCCCGCTCTCCCCGCGCTGCTTCATGGTCATCACATTCGTATTGACGAAATAGCACTCTCCTGCTTTCGCCTGATACTTCCCGCTGTTCGTGCAGATTTCCTCCGTGCCTTCGTCCACCTGAATGAATTCCAGCTCCTCGTGCCAGTGCCAGGGGATGGGAAAATCCGTCACATCCGTCCGGTCCATGATATAAGGAAATTCCACTGTAAGCCCGGCAATGGTCTCCAACCGGTGCAGGTCCATATTGAGCGCAGGGGGGTCGTAAGTGATATGCATAATAAAATACCGTAGTTTGGCAATATTTTTATATTTCAGAACAATTTTATCATATCGCCGCCCCCCGGGCAATGGTATTCTTACATCAGTTCAAGGGAAACCAGTAAGGATAAAAAAAGGAGGTCCTTATGAAAGTCTACAATATCGCTGATGTAAAAAAATTCTTAAATCATCTGGATGCCTGCGAGGATATCGTTGAGCTCTCCACGGAGACCGGAAGAAGCTATCAGGTCGGAGGCGGCAGGAAAGCCGAAGGTCTGGACAGAGAATTCGGCGGGAAGATTTCTTCCGTCACCCTGAACTTCCGCTGCGCGGACGACTGCAAGCGCATGGTCGGCTTCATCTCCGGCATGCAGGCCAGCTGAGAAGGCGCCGAAAAGTCCGGCCCGCTGAAAACGGTATACATTACTCATATATAGGAAAAGAGCCCTGCCGGGCCAATACCCCCCGGCAGGACTCTTTTTATTTTTACCTGTCAATTTTCCAGCACGTCATAGATCTTTTTCCATGGTACCGGGATTTCACGGACGTAAGCACCATCGCCCGCCCGGAATTCCGTAATCGTGTCCGTATCCGTAACCGGCTTCCATTCAGGAAGGGAAGCATCCGCCTGCCCGCTCCCGTCGTCGTTCGGGTCGCCGGTCCGGCAGAAATTGGCCCAGTAGGCGGACATATAGGCACTCAGTTGCCGATCGTCAGCCGTATACAGCCGGGATCCTCCCATGAAGTTTTCATACCAGTGCTTCTTCTCCGGAATATTGGCATAGCAGTAGACCTCTTCTCCGCTGTGCCAGCTGCCAAGACGGCCGTTTTCCTGATTGAAATAATATTCATAGACAGGAATCCCCTCTGCCATTGCCTTTTCCGTCAGGCACTGGTGCCCGTAACCGAACCAGGCCGCCGAAAGGATTTCCTTCATAGCGCTTTCCGCGTCGTCATCATTCTCAATGGTATAGAGGGAGGTCAGGTCTCCCGTATCGGCAACAAGGCCGCCGCAATAGCCTTCCAGCTTTTCTTTGAAATTTTCTTTTGTGAAATGGTCGAAAAGGATGAAAGGCGTGCTCTCGCCCCCGTTGTAACCGTTTAAGATTTCTTCTGCGTTAAGCGGCTGTCCCTCCTGATACATGATGTAGGGATCAGCCGGGAGTACATACCCGTCTGGAGTAATGTGATGATTCTCCTCCGTATATTTCACAAGCTCTTCGGCCGGAAGTGCCCGGAGTCCCTCCAAATCCGATGTTCCCGTCTCTTCATAAAGGTCCTGCCCGGCCGCCAGCGTATCTTCAAATGACCGGTAAGAATGGGCAGGTATTATCGCATCCACCGTGGAGCTTTCCAGAATAGCCCGACGGAAAAGGCCGGAAGCCAGGGGCGATGACAGCAGAGCGCTCACGCAGGCACTGCCCGCAGACTCTCCTGCAAGAGTCACATTTCCGGGGTCTCCACCGAAGAAGGAAATATTATTCTGTACCCACTTCAGGGCTGCGATCTGGTCGAGGAGGCCGTAGTCCCCCGTCGTCCCGTCCAGCGATTCTGCCGCCAGGTCACTGTTTCCGTAGAAGCCGAATACGCCCAGGCGGTAAGCCAGATTCACGACAATCACACCCTGCTTCGCAAGGCCTGTGCCCGCATAATCCGCATACCAGGGCTGCCCGGTCTTTAATGAACCGCCGTGGATATAGACAAGGACCGGCAGCTGCTCGTCACCCATATCTGCCGGCCGCCAGATGTTCAGGTACAGGGAGTCCTCGCTCATGGGCGCCGTGTAATTGTCGGCAAGGGAAAGCGTGTAGTCGTGGTAGGCAACGATTTGAGAAAGCGAATCGTAAATGTGACTGGAACGCGGCTGCATGGACATGGGAGCAAACGTGTCGCAGGCCCGGATTCCTTCCCATTTT
>JAZASQ010000034.1:0-15983 GCA_036343235.1 Lachnospiraceae bacterium | reverse complement strand
TCCGGAAGGGCCTCGAGCAGGGAATGCTCGGCCTTTGCTTCGATATCCTTATACACGTGTCTGATGTCAGAGTTAAAATACTTGACCGGAGTCGGCATGTCGCCGGTCAGAATCTCGCTGGTGTCATGGTACATGGCCAGGACTGCGGCATGATCGGCGGCGAGGCTCTTTCCGAGCCGCCGGTTTCCGATGACGCAGAGAGCGTGGGCGATGACAGCCGTCTCCAGGGAGTGCTCGGCCAGATTTTCATTTGATGAATTCTTCATCAGAGCCCAGCGGTCGATATACTTGAGACGGGAAATCAGGGCAAAGAAGCGAATCATTTCTATTCTCCTTGATTGCTATTGATTCAATAATTTGAGCTCCAACTGCTGGAAATTGTACTGGTGGGTATTTTCCAGCTCCGGCTGGCGGGAAGCGGCTTTCGGGGCTGCTTTTTTTGTGCCCTTCTGAGGTGCTGCCTGGTAGCCTTCCTTCACGGCGGAAATCATGAAGCCCGTGGGATTACTAACGGCACGAGCCTGCGCGAGTGCCGCCGCCGCGGAACGGATTTTCTCCATGTCAAAGTCCGCAGCCTCTGCGACTGCGTCCAGATCCTTCGTCTTCCAGCCCGCCCCCAAAATGTCTCTCATTTCGTCAATGAACTCAAACTTCTCGTCTTTTGTGAGTTCCCGGCGCATAACACCCGTATCATGCTTCTGCCCGACAACGGATTTCTTCTCAATCGTGAAGAGAACCTTGTAAATCTTGCCTCCGCGACCGGAACCCAGAGTGTCGTACGTGATGAAGATGTCGGACAGTTCGTTGATTTCCTTCGTCGCCTTCTTCAGGATGCGGTTGTTGAAGTCGGACCAGCGGTCGTACGTCCGTTCCGGCGCCGCTTCCACGGCCTTCTCATAATTCGGCGCCTCCTGGCCGTTCAGAATTCTCTGGACCTTATCGCTGTTGGCATTGACGACGCCGAGCTCGAGCTTGAGTTCGGAGAGATCAAAATCGATGTGGTAAACCCCCGTATCCGCCTTTCCGCGCGGACTGTACGCTTTCGACTTCAGAAGCTCATACAGGCGGAAAGAGCTGTCATACTTGAATGACAGCATGGTCGGCAGATTCAGAATCGTGAAGTTTTCCGTCAGATTCTTGATATATTTCTTCAAGTGGTGGTTGAATTCGATCGTGAACACGCCGTCGTCGTACATAGCCTTCGTCACGACCGAAATATATTCGAAGCTGTGCTTTTCCGGGTCCGTCCAACCGATGGTCCGCCCGGTCATGGCCTGAGACACTGCGTCGAGTTTTTCATAGAAGGAACCGGAATTTGTCTTGAACAGCTTCTTCAGCTCGGAGGCCTTCATCGCCACAATCAGGTTCCCGCCGCCGTCCTCCTCGTATTCGCTGTTCGAAATCTTCGACAGGGAAACGGCCATGAGCCGGTTCTCCAGGAGGGAGGCCTTGTATTTCGTGGATATAAGGAAGTTGCTGCGCTTATAATCCCTGTCCGCGAGCACAATTTCACTGCCCATGCGCTTCTCCATTTCTTATGACTAATATAAACCCCGTCGTGAAAACGGGGACGGTTATTTCCTCGACAAATAGGGGATTTCCCGCTCCAAAACTGCGTCGAAATACGCTATAATCACCTGCTGAAAGGGTCTGTCTGTGCGGGCCTCAGATGCATCCCCTTTTTGTCTTTTAAATCCTTACTTTGGGATTATAAGCCTTCAAAATCGGCCTTTCAAGAAAGATTTCGACGCAGATTTGGAGTTAGAAAACCGGCTTTGCCCCCGATTTGTCACCCATCCCCTTTTTGTCGTTTAAATACTCCTGTACTGTCTGCAGCGAATCCCCTTTTTGTCGTCCAAATGAAAAATTGCACAAATTTGCCCCTGTTTTTTCAGTGAAATTTTTATCCGCAATGCGGGCATTTTTCGAAAATTTCTGCTCAAGTCCTCTTCATATTTTTCCCCGTTAAACTCCCGTCAGGTTGAATTCTCCTCTAAAGCCGCACAAAGAGGCAAAAAGTAAGCTTTCAACAAACAAAAAAGCCAGCCGGGCGCTTAATTTTGCCTGGTTGGCTGCAAATTCAACTAAATTTTTATCAACTTGTTGGGTTGATTCTTGATTTAACTTACTATCTATTGTTGCTTAATTTAGTTGAAACACGTTGCCCCTCATTTGTCGTTCAAATACCCTCTTCTGTCGTCAGTTTTCTTTTCAGGGGTCCCGATTCGTCGTCGATTTACTACTCCAAATTCGCGTTGAAACACCCAATGCGTCTATATTTATGAGACATTTTCGCCCCTCTTCTGTCGTCGAATTGGTATTGATCCGGCTGGAAAATTTACCGCATTGCGTGTGGATATATCCCGTTTCTGTCGTTCAAATATTCCTGAAACGCTTGTATTCTGCGGATTTTATCCTCTGCAAATAATTAAGAAAAATTTGTTGTTTTTAAAATAATATATTTGTGTGTGTTGTCTCACACACTGCCTATTTAAGTAATACTGATGGGTATACTTAATTGTACCGGTCTTCCAGAATCAGGTTCAGGAGATCATTCATTGAAGTCCCCAATTCTTCTGCTTCTTCCCGGAGGTGTTCTGAATTCGAAGGAGTCAGGAGGAAATTCTTCCGGATATTCTTCCGCTCTTTCACCATGGACTGAAACTGGGTCTTCCCGGCCTTTACGACTCCTGTTGTTGAGGTTTCTGCATTTGTGGCAGCCGGTTGTTGATCCGTTTTAACAGTAATGCCTTTTCCTGCAGCTATTTCTGCTTCTTTTTCTTTTGCGGCGCGCTCAGCTGCTTCTTTTTCCGCCTGCATTCGGCGGTTCTCGGCCAAAAGGGCTTCAAATGCTGCCCGATCTATTGTTTCTGGTTCTTTTGGCTTTTCTGCTTCAATTTTTGACTGTTCTGTCTGTAGAGGAATTGCTTCCTGCTTCATTTCCGCATTTGGCTCTTTCTCTTCCCTTATAGCCTCCTGCGATGATTCCGTCTCTTTCTTGATTTCAATCTGTTCTTTTTGTGCTGTTTTTCTTGCTGATTCACGTTTCCGCTCAGTTGACATCTGATTCAACAAACTGAGCGTACTTGATGCTGTGGGCTTTGACTTGGACATTCTTTCACTCCTCTTCAAGGATTTCTTTTGTGACGCGGGCATAGTCAAAGGCCGCGTTGGAATTCGGGTAGGCATCAAACAGGGACTGGACCTGATCCTGGGCTTTCTTCACGTCCTGGGAAATACGGATGGGGTTCTGAAATACCGGCATTCCGATGGCCTCTCCTACTTCCGGAAGCGTATCCCAGAGTTTGCGGTCCAATTCGTTTCTCTTGTCATATGTGGTCAGTAATATACCGGCAACCTTCAGATCGGGATTCTCTTCTTCCTGGACATCTCCTATGGTTTCTATAAGGCGCTGCAGGCCGTCTATAGCGTACTTCTCAGCTTTGATTGGAACGATGACCTTGTCTGCTGCGATAAGGGCATTCAGCATATATATCCCCAAGTTGGGCGGTGTATCAACAATCACGTAATCATAGTTTTTCTTCATCTTTTTCAGGGCTTTTTTTAAGACTTTGTAGCCTCCGACCTGGCTCTGCAGCTCCATTTCAATCGTGGAGAGATTCGGGTCGCCGGCAATTATGTCTCCGAACTCAGTTTCCTGAATGGCCTCGTCTGCTGTGCATTCTTTCTTGAAGAGGTCGTACACGGTATAGGTATCTTCAATAGCAGCCTTATAGGATGAAGTCGAGTTGGTCTGCGGATCAACATCTATGAATAATGTCTGATAACCGGAATGTCTGAGAGCGTCAGCTATATTCAGGGCCGTTGTGGTCTTACCGACCCCGCCCTTCTGGTTTGCAATCGTGAATATCTGCATTATGATACGAATTCCTTTCGCTTTTTTTAGCTTTCTCTTTTCAGTCTGTTGTAGTATACCATATCTACAGGCTCATAAACAAGCCTCTCAGCAGGTTTATTTACAGCCTTATTTGTATATTTTCCTTCATGCGTGTATTTGCATGTTTCTTTATATAAAACTGTATAAATAATTTTATTTACCTAAATGTTAATACCATTATATTTATACGATTCTAATACTGCATATGTAAATATGTTTATATAAATATGTAACGCCATATTCACATATGTAGCTGTTGCCTTAATACACATACATATACGAATATTATGTGTAAACACAGCCATATACTCAGCTAAAACAAGATACACACCAACACAAACACGTACACCAAAAACTAACAACAACACCTGCACAAATATACATGTATGTGCATAAAAAACATATACAAATACATATATAGACACAAGTTAGCATATGGCGGTTTAGATGGATAATGCAAACACGCGTATACGTACACAACAACATACAATTAGCCACATAAGCATATGCGTTATAATTATAAAGAATATTTTTTTGCAAAGCCACGAAAATATTGCAAGACATATACACATAAACATAAATACGTCAAAACCGCCTATTCTACTCGGCTTCCGAACCGCCAAACAAATTATTTTTACAAAGAGAACTTCAAAAAAGAGCCTATAAAAATATCGGAGTAAAAAATAAAAGAAAACACATAAAAAAAGAACAAATAAATACAGAGATACAGAGACGGATGATAAAACATATGCGGTTAAATATACAGATAATAAATATGAAGATGTGTATGCGCCTACTTCTAATAAGAGAAAAACCATAAATGACTACATAAAAACAAAAGCACACATAAAGATAAAAGCACGAATAAAATCACAGATACGAACAAACACAAATATACAGATAAATATAAAACTAGAAAATTTAGAATTGGAAAAAACATATCTGAGGCCTCCGCTCGAACGCAGCGAAAAAGGAACCTGAAAAGATGATTGAAAATGAGTTCCCAAGAGGGCCGAAATATGTTATATTACCAACGAGGAAGGGACGGCCCGGGGAGAAAGAAATTTCTGCCAGGGCCATTTTTTATGCAAAGGCAGAAGCACTGTAAGCAAATGTCATTGACTCTGTAAATCAGGCAGTTGCAGGCAGACGACCTTTGAGAATCGGAGAGAGGAAAGAAAAAAGATGGAAATGCAGATGGAGTTTATCCGACAGCTGCCCAAGCCGGCGGAACTGAAGGAACAGTTTCCCCTGGATGAGCAGCTGAAAGCAATCAAGCAGAAGCGCGATGATGAACTGGCAGCTATATTCCGCGGGGAAGATAAGCGGTTTATATTAGTCATAGGACCGTGCTCAGCTGACAGGGAAGACGCGGTTCTCGACTATATGGGGCGGCTGAAAAAACTGTCGGACGAGGTCGGGGACAAGCTTTATATCGTGCCGCGCTGCTATACGAATAAGCCGCGGACCAAGGGAGTCGGCTACAAAGGCATGCTGCACCAGCCGGATCCGACGAAGGAAGAGGACATGCTGGCCGGCATAATTGCCATTCGAAAGCTGCATACGGATATCCTGCGCAGTACGGGCTTCACGTGCGCGGAAGAGATGCTGTACCCGGAGAATCACCGGTATTTGTCGGATTTGCTCGGTTATGTTGCAGTTGGGGCGCGGTCTGTGGAGAATCAGCAGCACCGCATTGTTTCGTCCGGCGTCGGCATTCCGGTGGGCATGAAGAACCCGACTTCCGGAGACCTTGGGGTCATGATGAACGCTATTTACGCTGCCCAGAACCGTCAGCGCTTTGTATATCGCGGCTGGGAGGTGCAGACAACGGGAAACCAGTATGCGCACGCAATCCTAAGAGGCAGCGTAGACAAGTACGGCAGAACTACGCCGAATTATTATTATGAAGACCTGCAGCGGGTAAACGAGCTCTATGAAAATATGCACCTCCGGAACGCCGCGGTCATTGTCGACACAAATCACAGCAACAGCGGCAAGCATTTCGAGGAACAGATCCGGATATCGAAGGACATAATGCATTCCCGCCGTCACAGTGATGACATCAATCGCCTTGTAAAGGGCCTCATGATCGAGAGCTATCTGGTCGATGGGGCTCAGACAATCGATGAGGGTGTCTACGGAAAATCCATCACAGACCCATGTCTTGGTTGGGAGAAGACGGAAGCCCTGGTTCGCGAGCTGGCGGAGGAAGCGTGAGCCCGTGGAAGTACGGTGCGAGAATGACGAGCCCACCTACTGTGCCAGAACAAAAGGCCGGATGACTCCTTCAAAAATCTCGAGAATAATGCAAAAATGCGACCTCTGTCCACGAAACTGCCAGGTTGACAGATATGTCAACAAAGGTGCATGCGGTGTCGGAGCCGAAATGTATGCGGCCAGAGCTGCCCTGCATTTCTGGGAAGAGCCGGTAATCTCGGGGTCCCGGGGCTCCGGCGCCGTTTTTTTTACAGGCTGCAATTTGGGATGTGTATACTGCCAGAATGCGGCCATTTCTCAGTTAAATGATGTATTACCCGGGAAACCTGTTTCAGTAGAAAAACTGGCGGATATATTCTTACGGCTGCAGGATGAGCAGGGGGCAAATAATATCAACCTTGTGACGGCGGTCCACTACGTGCCCCAGGTGGCGCTGACCCTGGGAATTGCGAAGGACAAGGGGCTGAAGATTCCGGTAGTATACAATACTTCCTCCTATGAAAAAGTTGAATCCCTGAAAATGCTGGATGGGCTGGTGGACGTGTATCTTCCGGATTTCAAATACATCACACCTGAGCTGGCCGGGAAGCTGTCAAAGGCACCGGATTATCCGCAAGTGGCAATAGCTGCAATTGATGAGATGGTGCGGCAGGTCGGAGAGGCTGAATTTGTTAAAGAGGAGCCCTTTGGAAGGCAGAACGCAAGCTGCATAGAGGAAAATCCTGCAAAAACAAAGTTGACAGTTTCGGACAAAATCGACGACAAAAAAGGGGCAGTTTACGAGCCGGGAGGACCTTTAATCCAAAAAGGTGTCATTGTGCGGCAGCTGCTGCTGCCAGGACACGTGCGGGAGAGTAAAAAGGCCCTGGAATTTCTGCATGAGCGCTACGGAGACCGCATATATATCAGCATAATGAATCAATATACCCCGATGCGGACGGATTTTTCGAAAGAGGATCATGATTTGTCCCCATTGGGAAGAAAAGTGACAAGAAGAGAGTATTCACAGCTTGTTGATTTTGCGATCAACAGAGGAATCGAAAACGGATTTACCCAGACAGGGGACACGGCAGAAAGCAGTTTCATTCCGCAGTGGAACGGGGAAGGAATAGACTGAGCCTTGTGACAACAGACAGTAATCAACGTTCCGCTGGTAATTCCTGGAGCGGAAATAAGAGGAAAAAGTTTTGGGGAGCGGGCAGGAACGCACAATATTCCATGTGGACGTGAACAGCGCATTTCTGTCCTGGACGGCGGTAAAGCGCCTGCAGGAAGACACGGAGGCAGTAGATCTCAGGACAATTCCTTCAGCTGTGGGCGGGGACGTGGAGACCCGCCACGGCATCATCACGGCAAAATCCACTCCGGCCAAGAAGTACGGAATCAAGACGGCCATGACCATCGGCCAGGCCCTGCGGCTATGCCCGAATCTCGTCGTTGTGCCGGCGGATTTCAAGACATATCGGGAGTTCTCCCATCAATTCATCAGTATTCTCAAAAAATATACAGATCTTGTGGAGCAGGCTTCGATTGACGAGGCCTATATGGATGTAACGGGCACGGAAGAGCTCTACCGCGGCTTTGAGACGGAAGAGTGGAAGTGGCCGCTATCATTGGCTCACCACATTAGTAATGAAATAAAAACTGAGCTGGGATTCACCGTAAATGTTGGCATATCCGTCAACAAGCTGTTGGCCAAAATGGCGTCGGACTTCGAGAAGCCGGACAAGGTGCATACGCTGTATCCGGAGGAAGTTCCGCAGAAAATGTGGCCGCTTCCGGTCGGAGAGCTTTTCGGCTGCGGGGCTCGGACAGCGGAGCGCCTGCGGACGCTGGGGGTAGTCACAATCGGCGATGCGGCGGCCCTCGACGAGGAAGTTCTGAAGAGGGCCCTGGGCGACAAGGCCGGGTCCTACATCTGGCGCAGTGCTAACGGGCTCAGTGACAGTCCGGTAGAGCCAGTGCGGGAAGAGGCAAAGAGCGTTTCGAATGAGACAACATTGTCGGCGGATATAGTTGAATCAAATTACAACAATGCAATGCCTTCAGTAATCCATGAGCTTTCAGAGTCGGTGGGACGCCGGCTCAGGAAAGCGGGTCTATATGGAAGCACTGTTGTCGCCACGGTGAAGACCTCGGACTTTCGGAGGCGGTCGAAGCAGATGCCGTTATCAGTGCCTACGGACAGCGGGCAGGTTGTAGAAGCGGCAGCTATGAGCCTTTTCAGGGACCTTTGCTTCGGAACGGCATCTACTGCGGGTCTTTTTGCCGAAGATGTCGGCGTCCGCCTTGTTGGAGTGGGCGTGACGGGCATCAATCACGGAGAGAACAGGCAATTGAGTCTATTTGACATGGAGGACGGGACGGATTCTCTGCTGGGTGCGGGAGATGGCGCAGCTGTTGAAACAAAAAAACAGCCTTCTGCGGAAACACAGCACAGGCTGGACGCGATGGAAGATGCTATTAATGGGAAGTTTGGAGAAGGAGCCCTGAAAAGGGGTATATCATGAGAAATACGGTTTTCGGAATCCTTGCCCATGTAGATGCAGGGAAAACTACGCTTTCTGAGCAGCTGCTGCTGGAGGGAGGCGCCATCCGGGAGGCAGGCCGGGTAGACAAGGGGACGTCATACCTGGACAATTACAGCATCGAACGTACGCGCGGAATTACAGTATATTCGAAGCAGGCCCAATTGACTTTGGACGGACGGCCTTTCACCCTCCTGGATACTCCGGGCCACAGTGATTTCTCCGGAGAGGCGGAGCGGGTCCTGTCGGTCCTTGACGCGGCCATTCTCATAGTTTCCGCGGGCACAGGTGTGAACGGGCACACTGTTCTCCTCAAGAAGCTGATTGACCGTTACAGGATTCCGACCATTATTTTCATAAACAAGACAGATCTGCCGGGCTATGACCGGGAGGCTCTCCTGGCTCAAATCCGTGAAAAGCTGGGCAAACAGTGCATTCCGGCGGAAGATATCGAAAGCGGGGCAGCGGCCGAGGATGTGGCTGTCCTCGACGAAGGCCTGTTGGAGCAGTATCTGGAAAATGAAAGTCTGCCGGAAGTGGCAGCAGAAGACCTTTACAATCGGGGCCTGCTCGTACCCGTGTATTTCGGGGCGGCGCTCAGAGGAGAAGGCATAAATGGGCTGATTCAGGGGCTGCTGAAGACGGAGCCGGGGAGGACGTCTTATGAGGCGGGAGCCGGCCAGTCAGGTACGGGAGAAGGAGACCATGGAAACGTTTCTACGGTCGGTAACGTACCGTTTTCAGCCCGCGTCTTTGGAATTTCGAATGCGGACAGGAGACTCACATTTCTTAAAGTGACGGGCGGTACGCTTAAAGTACGGGATGAAATCCCGACAGGGCGAGCTGATGAGGCGGGAACCGGAGCAGGGGAAGCGCGTGCGATGGAAAAAGTGACGGAGCTGCGCGTCTATTCCGGTGACAGGTATAAATCCATCCAGGAGGCCCTGCCCGGCGACGTAGTGGCGGTCTGCGGCCTCGAGCATACTTTTGCAGGGCAGGGACTGGGGACCGAAGCCGATGCTCTCTCGCCCCTGGTGGCGCCGTCCATGAAAGTCAGGGTCATTCCGGGTGACGGGGTCGAGGACGGCGCCTTCCGGGCCGCAGTAGAGGCCCTTTCCGAGGAGGAGCCGGGGCTCTCGGCCACTACCGAGGCCGACGGGGCGGTCTATATCCGCATCATGGGCCGCCTGCAGGAAGAAATTCTGCAGGACCTCTTCCAAAGCCGTTTCGGTATGCCGGTTTCTTTCGGACCTGAGCGGGTGGTCTATGCGGAGACTGTCCGGGGAAAGGTCGAAGGGGCAGGCCATTACGAGCCTCTTCGGCACTACGCGGAGGTGCATCTCACCGTAGAAGAGGGGGCGCCTGGTTCCGGAATTGTGATAGAAAGCACCTGTCCGACGGACGTTCTGGACAAGACCTATCAGAGGCAGGTCATAGACGCCCTGTATGGAGAATCCCGAAATGGAGGCCTCACAGGCGTCCTGACAGGGGCTCCGCTGACGGATATAGTCATCACCCTGGTTTCCGGCCGCAGCCACGTCAAGCATACAGAACCCGGGGATTTCCGGGAGGCGGCTTTACGGGCTTTACGGCAGGCCCTGATGCGGGCGGAGAACGTCCTGCTGGAGCCCTGGCTTTCATTTGAATTCCGCCTTCCGTCTGCCTTTGTCGGGCGGGCGCTTACGGATATCAGTGCCATGGGCGGGACATCCTCCGGTCCCGCTCTGACGGCGGACGGGACGGAAGCAGTTCTCACAGGGGAAGTTCCGGCTGCAGAAGTGGGAGACTATGCGGCGGAGCTTCGGACCTACAGCGGGGGAGAAGGCGAAGCCGCTTTTGAGCCTGCGGGCTATAAGCCGGCCTCCCGTGCTGCAGAGCTTATAGAACTCGCAAATTACGACCCGGACCGGGATACTGCCCACCCTTCCGGCTCGATCTTCTGTGTGCACGGGGCCGGGGATTTCGTCCCCTGGGACGAAGTGGCGGAGCATATGCACCTATCATATACATGCAAACATACATATACGCATAGTGAAGACGCATGGCTAAGAGTTGATAATCAATGGATCCCTGCAACAGAGCTGGAAGGCGCAGGAACAGGAAATGTTCGGGACTTTGCATTTGGCGGAGGACCTGAGCGGGGGGAGGGCCGGGACCTGACGGCTATCATGCAGGGTCTCGGGAAGAGCGCTAATCAAAAGGACAAACCGCGGGGACGGGATAGAGATTTACAGAAAGTGCGAAAACGGGAGGACGAGCTGGCGAGAAAACGGGCGACAGAGGAACGGCAGATGCAGAAGGCGGAAGCGCAGAGGAGCAAATTGTCATTACCCATGCCCGGGAAATCCGATCTTCTTCTCGTAGATGGCTACAACATCATTTTCGCCTGGCCGGAGCTGAAGGACCTGGCGGCCAGGAGCGTGGACGCAGCCCGGGGAGCCCTGAACGACCTGCTCTCCAACTATGCAGGCTACACAGGGGCGGAGACCATCGTGGTCTATGATGCCTACCTGCTGGAGAACCATGCTACGGAAGTTTTACATTATCATAATATCCATGTGGTTTTCACGGCAACGGCAGAGACTGCGGACCAGTATATAGAGAAAACCGCCATTCAGAGGCGCAAGGACTCCTCTATCACAGTTGCTACTTCTGACCGGGTCGAGCGCGTCATTGTCCTCTCGGCCGACGCCCGGGTCATGTCGGCGGAGTCCTTCAAATCCGCGGTTGACGCTGTAAATGAAGAGATTCGGGGGAAAATCTGATTATTATTATTCAGGCGGAGCCTTTTCGGGCGCCGCTTTTTTTCGGCCCTTTCACGGATGAGGACCGGTGGCGGGAGAGGGGAGCGGGCTGTATTCGTCATGAAATTTTCTGAAACTATTTCAGAGCACCCGGCGTCTTATCTTTGTAAAGAGAAGAGCGGAAGAGGCAGGCGGGGACCTGAAGAACCCTCGCCTGGGCCGATTGCCGGAGCAGTTGAAAGATGAATCAAGTAGAAGAAGCCATCCTGAAAAATTATGAAAGCATGTATCGACTGGCCTTCACGTATGTGAAGAACCGGGACGATGCCATGGACGTCGTGCAGGAAGCGTGCGTCAAGGCGATGGCCGGCGCTGCCACAATCCGCAAGGCTTCGAGCATCCGTTCTTTTCTCATGAGTGTTACCGTAAACACTGCAATCGACTGCATCAGGAAAGGGAAAAAGACTGCCGACATCGACAGCATTCCCGAAGACGGAAGGGAAGACACCTACGAAGACACCGACCTTTCCCGGGCTCTATCGGAACTCGATGAGCGGGAGCACGCGATTATTGTCCTCAAATACTTTGAGGACTACAAGCTGCGCGAAATTGCCGACGCCCTCGGGCTCAATGAGAACACGGTGAAAACGACGATGTACCGGGCATTGAAGAAACTGAAGGGAAAACTGGAGTCCTGATGCTGCCGGCGGCAGGCACTCACACGGTCGACCGACCACATTTCGGGCAGGGAAGCCTGCCCACATGAATGCAAAGGCCTTTGCTTACTGAAAACCAATGAGCAGAAGGAGTTAAGATGGATATTGTTGAACTGAAAAAGAAATATCAGGCGATTGAAGTGCCGACTGAGCTCAAGGGGCGCCTGGAGTTTGTCATGAAGCAGGCGGAGAAGAGCACGGAAGTTTCGGAGGTGAAAACCCTCACCAATAGAGGCTTTGCCAGAACATCTGCCAATATCGGCGATCGAAATGAGGTGCACAAAGTCCGTAGATTCCGGGCTTCCACGGTTGCGAAGTTCGCGGGCATGGCAGCGGCATTTGTCCTGGTCTTTACGGCGGTACTGGCGAATGCATCCGCGACCACAAGCTATGCTGTGGGCCGGATTCCGGTCCTGGGGCCCATTGCGAAGGTTATGACCTTCCGGAGCTTCGAAGATCAGACGAATGATATGTCTGCCACAGTGGAAACACCCGTCATCACGGATGAACAGGGCAATACGGACGGGAAGGCTGCTGAGGCCAATGCCGAGCTCAAAGCCTACACGGACAAGGTCATTGAAGACTACAAGGCCCTTGTGGCCGAGACTTCGGGTCAGGCCAAGGCTTCTGTGGAAGTAAGCTCAGAAACCGTTACAGATACGGACAAACTTTTGATCCTGGAGCTCTCCACCACAGAAACGGCAGCCGATTCCGGGACTTTTGTGAAGACATATGCGATTGAGAAGGTGACCGGGAATATCATCAATCTGTCGGATATGTTTGCAGCCGGGACCGACTATCAAACCCTTCTTACTGCAGAGATTCAGAGACAGATGCGGGAGAAGATGGCAGCGGATCCGGACAATACAGTCTATTTCCTGGATTCTGACATGCCTGAGTATGATTTCACAAGTCTTGCGGCGGATCAGTCCTTCTACATCAATACAGATGGGAATCTCGTCATTGTTTTTGACGAAGGCCAGGTAGCGCCTATGTACATGGGCGTGCAGGAATTCGAAATTCCGCAGGAAGTCATGGCTGGAGTCGGGAATCCGGCGTATTTTGGAATGTAAGGTGCACGTGGAGAACCTTCATAGCAAGATACGCAATGAGTATAACTTGCTGATTTTGGGAACAATACGCCTGTTTTTTTACATGACTGTTCCCATGAAAATCTGTAGAACGTAAATGAAAGCGGAGCATTTTGCCGAAATACGGGTAAAATGCTCCACTTTTTGAATTCTTGAACAACAAATTTCCTTGCTTGATGGAGACAAGTTTCTTCAGGAAGAGAAGAATGTTCCCAAAATCAGGCGGATGTACGCAATGCGTATTGCTCATCTTTGCTATGGCTCATTCAGCTCTTATAAAGAGCCACTCCGTACTTCTCCAGCAGAATCTTCCCTCCATCCGCTTCGGGCCCCAGCAGAGCTTTCCCGTTCACGCCCTCTACCTGCAGCGGCTCTGCTGTGCAGTTCAGGTAGAAGTCATAGCGGCAATTGCCGCTGTATCGGCTGTATTTTTCTATGCCTTCAGGCAGGAGAGCAGCCTCTATGCCAGCATTGTCCAGCATTTCCTCGTACAAGCTCCGGATATCGTCCTGGTCCACCCTTGCTGCGACGTAGTATGCATGTCCTTTTCCGTACGCATTTCTCGTGATCGCCGGCGTTCCGGCCATGTAATCGCTTTCATAGACCGCCAGCACATCTGCGGTCACATCTCTAAGCATCTCCTGATAGTCGTGTACGGCGACACTTTTTCCTGAAACTTTGTTCAAATCAAAGCAGGGAATAGGACTTTCATGCCCTTCAGAAGCCCATTCCGGAGCCCCGGCGTCCGCCATAGTGAGAGGTTTACCGGAGAGCCGGAGGGTTACATTATCTTCCGGATACAGCGTGTCTATCTCCTCGCTCTTCAGACCGAACACTTCATATAGCTCCTGCCCCGGGAAGCCGCCGAGGCAGGCCAGGGTGGTCCTGTTGACGTAGCCCATGCAGTAGGTAGCCATGAACTCTCCGCCGGCCTTGATGAAGTCAGCAATTTTGCGCCCGATTCCGTCGTGAAGAAGGTAAAGCATGGGGGCGGCAATTACTCTGTATCCTGACCAGTCGGCGTCTGAGCTTACGATGTCGGGGCATACGCCGAGGCGCATGAATTCTGCGTAAATGGAAAGGCAGGTTGCATCGAACTTCTTCGTCTCGTTTGAAAGGGCCTGGGCATCGTCGAGGGCCCAGCGGTTGTCCCAGTCGTAGAGGATGGCCACCTGATTTTTCGCGACGCTGCCGGCCACCTCTGAAATGGCGGCAAGATCAGAGCCGGTTTTTGCAACCTCCTTAAATACCCTTGTGTCGTCGGTGCCGATGTGGTCGATGACGGCCCCGTGCCACTGTTCCGAAGCCCCGCGGGATTTTCGCATCTGGAAGTACTGGACCGTGTCACTTCCCGCGGCAACAGCCTGCATGGAGATGAGCTCGTGGACGCCGGGCCGGCGGTATTTGTTGTAGGGGCGCCAGTTCACGAGGCCCGGGGCCGATTCCATCATCATAAAGGGCCGGTCAGGCTTCATGGAGCGGAACATGGAATGCATGAAGCTGCGCTCCATCAGGGTTTCCGCATCCGTTATGGTTCCCTGGTGCATCTCAGGATAATTATCCCACGAAATATAGTCGACGAATTCCTTCATATAATTGTAGTCATAGTCGTAGAAGAGCTCCATGAAGTTCGTCGTGACGACGGCGTCAGGCTGAACTGCGCGTATAGTATCGATTTCGAAGCGCATGAAATCCGTGGCCAGATACGTCTCAAAGCGGCGCCAGTCCAGGTTCATGCCCAGAAGCGCTGTTTCCCCGTTTGCGTAGGGCGGCTCAATCTGTTCGAAATTATTAAAGCGGTGGGACCAGAAGCCCGTCCACCAGGCCTGATTCAGCTCCTCGATATCATCATGGTAATGTTCCCGCAGCCACTCCTGCCAGGCGGCCTTGCAGTGGTCGCAGTAGCAGTAGCCCCCGAGTTCATTGCTGATATGCCACATGAGAAGGCCCGGGTGATTTGCGAAGCGCTCCGCCAGGGCCGTGTCTATTATTCTTACCCGCTCACGGAAGGCAGGCGACGACATACAGTGGTTGTGCCGGAGGCCGTGGTGGTTTCGGACCCCGCGTTCGTCGCAGCGCATGGCCTCAGGGTATTTTTCGTCCAGCCACGCGGGCCGCGCCCCGGTGGGTGTTGCGAGAATAATGTAAATCCCATTCTCATACAGCCTGTCCATTATTCGGGCCAGCCAGTCAAGTTCGATCCGGCCTTCTTCCGGCTCCTCAGCTGCCCAGGCAAACACGCCCAGTGTCACGCAGTTGATTCCTGCTTCCTTGAAGTACTTAATGTCCTTTTCAAGTATATCGGGTCGGTCCAGCCACTGGTCGGGATTGTAGTCCCCACCATGCACAAGGCCGGGGAGTTGAGGGAAGATTTTCATGGGTAGGAGTCTCCTTTTTCTTGTTTTCTTCGAATTATAGCATAGCCGGGGGACAGAGGGGAGAGGTATACCGAAGGCAGTTTTGCCCTTGTAAGGGGGCTGCAACATATTCGTGGCGAATCGATTTGATTTGCAGAAAATATTGTTTTCTCTTGTATTTTTTCTTTCCCCCTATATTTTTCATTGGCTTCTGCCGATATAGTGATTAGACACAATCATTCATGTTTTTAGGTATATGGCTTACGGATATCCATTAAATCCATTCGTCTGAAATTGCACTGAAAAGTGCTTAAAATAAGGCTTTCCGGCAACTTTTGCCTTGTATTTTATCTCATATCTGGTATAATATTTTTAGGGATATTACCGATATGAGGTGAGCATATGTCAGAAAGCAAGATTCCTGAAAAC
>JAZASQ010000033.1:0-16463 GCA_036343235.1 Lachnospiraceae bacterium | reverse complement strand
TGCCGTGGAAAGGCCGAGCAGACAGTAAAGCAGACGGCCGGAAAGACGTTTCGCCGCGTCGGAGCGCCCGAGAAAATGACCGAGAAGGGCATAGAAAGGGCCTACCAGAGCAGCTGAAATTCCGAAGTCCGTCAGGAGAAATCCGAACTTTGCACAGGCCGCTGCCGCTGATACACAGATGGCGCCAACCGCCAGAGCCCAGACTTCCTCGG
The DNA here is from genome assembly GCA_036343235.1 of Lachnospiraceae bacterium. Lineage (GTDB taxonomy): Bacteria > Bacillota > Clostridia > Lachnospirales > Lachnospiraceae > RUG306. Next base: position 16,251 of record JAZASQ010000033.1, on the reverse strand, counting down.
CCTCCGTTGCTGTCGCTGTAAAACGGCGCAGAAGGGGCAGGAGGAGGTAAATGCCGATCAGGGAATAGATGTACCACATGTGGCCCCAGCAGTTTCCGGTCGCGAGATTTCCGAGGGCCCGGGCAAAGGCGGCGGCAGTCAGGCCTTCCTGAAAGACCTGCTCCGCAAGGCACATGGGATAGCCGAAGATCAGAAGGACCAGCAGCATCCTTCCTATATAATGAAGGTTCTTTTTCAGGGGAATGTCTTTCGCCGGATCCAGCAGCAGGTAGCCCGTGATCATGAAGAAAACCGGCACGGCCCAGCGGGAGCCCACCAGCATGATGCCGGCCTCGCACAAGGCTCGGCCTGTCCCCATCCCGTAGTAGATCTCTGCCCCGTCCAGGTTCAGCCGCCAGCACGCGTTCACGTGCAGCATGACAATGGCCAGGGCACCGAAAGCCCGCATGGTGTCAATGGTTGAGTTGTGCTGTGCGTTCTGCTTCATACGTTTTCAAGGCTCCGCCACAGTTGTTCCTGTATATCGGGGAATGCCGCCCGGGGTATCAGTTGAGATAGTCTAATATCTGTTCGGGGCTGCTAACAATCGCTCTCGCATGCTGCTGTTCAAGAACATCTCTGTCATTATAGCCCCAGTCGCATAGGAGGTAGGAAAGACCGGAGTTCTCCGCTGTCGCTGCGTCAACCGTTGAATCTCCGACATAAAGGGTGTGCGCTTTCACATCCGCTGCAGGCTCCCGGTACAGGCTCGCCGCAAGCGGCTCGCAGCCTGCACTCCCGTCAGACTCCCCTGCTGCACTGAGCGCATTCCCGCCGGGCTCCCCTGCTGCCCCGGCAATACCACCCGGCTCGATAGTACCGCCTGCCTCCGCTTCGCGGCCGCCCTCGCCCTCGAGGCGATTTATCGCTTTATATACCATGTAGGGCTCGGGCTTGTGGGGAATATTCTCTTCCGCCCCGACTGTCACATCGATGAGGTCCCCGAAGAAGTCCTGCATCATGGGCCCCGCCACGAGCTGGAACTTGTTCGTGACAACAGCGACTTTGATACCCCGCCTATGCAGCTCCGTAAGAAGCTCCGGTATCCCTTCGAAGGGAACCGTTGTCTCCCGGTCATGGGTAGAATAATATTTCCGGAACTCGTGGTACTGGTCCTCGAGATACTCCGCTGAAGTACCGGCAGGCACGGACCGCTCCATGAGCTTATGAACCCCGTTGCCGACAAAGCTGCGGATTTCCGCCAGGCTCCGGGCGGGCTCATTATTCTCTTTCAACACGAAATTCACGGCATCGCACAGGTCCTGCAGGGTGTAGAGCAGGGTCCCGTCGAGGTCGAAGATGACATTTTTCACTGACATTATTTTCCTCCGTTTGACCGGTCCCACTATAGCACCATTCGCAGGATGCCTCAAGCAGGCGGGATTTCAGTTTTTACTCTCTTTTACTGTTTTTGATTATTTTTACTGTCCTTTACTGTTCCGAAAAACTTTTACCGTCCTTTGCTGTTTCGAAATTTTTTGTTCTTTGCTGGTCGGAAATTTTTTCTGTCCTTTACTGTTCGTGCGGAAATAAGTCAAAAAACGGCCCGTCAAAAATACTATTGACAGTCTCCTCCTGCTTCTTCTACAATTCATTTTGGTGTCAAAAAATTCATTTCACAAATGGAAAGCAGATCTAAAAATTTTGTACCAAATGAAGGAGGGAAATTATTCATGAAAAAGAAAGCAAAGTTTTCAGCCATCGTCCTGGCGGCAGCAATGGTGCTGACAGCTGCAGGCGCATCCCTGACCGGCCTGCCCGCAGCCCGTGCCGAAGCCGCTTCATCCGCTGAAACGGTCGATATGTACCGGCTCTACAACAGGAATACGGGCGAGCACTTCTATACCGCCAATGTCGGCGAACGGAATCAATTGATTGCCGGCGGCTGGAAAGACGAAGGTATCGGCTGGGTGGCTCCGAAGACCTCCTCAACTCCGGTGTACCGTCTCAACAACCCCAACAGCCACGACCACCACTATACAGTCAATCCTGCGGAAAAGGATCTGCTTGTGAAGGCAGGCTGGAATTACGAGGGCATCGGCTGGTACTCGGACGACTCCAAGCGGGTTCCCCTCTACCGCCAGTACAATCCCAACGCAAAGACCGGCAACCACAATTACACAACGAATCCCGCCGAAAATGATTTTCTCGTTGCAAACGGCTGGAAGGCTGAAAGCATCGGCTGGTACGGCGTCGCAGTCGGCCGGTCCGACAATGGTGCTTCCCAGCCCGACACATCAGCATCCTCCGGCAATTCTTCTTCCAACAGCGGCAATACTTCAAGCGAAAACACCAGCACTTCGACCGGCGGCGTCACAAAGGCCAACACCGGCTCTCTGGGCTTCTTCCAGTCTGTAGGAGCCTCTGATGCCGTTGACATCCTGCAGGAGAATACAGCCATCAGCAGCTACACCCACATCGGGGCTGCGGAAGACGCCACCAGCCTTGACAACATGAAGAAGGCTCTCGATTTCATCGATGAATGCAATACCCTGCGGGCAAAGCACGGCCTGCCTGCACTTAAAGTCACGGACGCCATGATGGCGGTATCCCAGGTTCAGTGCAACGCCTCAGCAACGACTATGAATCATACCCAGGAGTACAATGTCGGAGAAAACCTGGCATGGGGATACCGGGATCCTTTCGACGGCTGGTACACGGAAGAAAAGAAAGAATATGATTCAGGCAACCGCAATTACTCCGAAGTCGGCCACTACCTCAACATCATTGACTCCGACTATGCAGTCACCGGCTTTGCCATGAATCAGTACGGCAGCTACGGGGTAACCCATGAGCAGTCCTTCCACTGGGGAACATCAGGCACTGCCTATACAGTAGATGAATACCGGGCCCGCTTCATGGAGTACTACAATCAGTTCAAATAATAATTGCCGATTGCGCTTCATGCCTGTTTTTTTCGTTTGCTCTGCGACACAGACAGGGAGGAGAAATTTCTGCGGCTTGATAAGAATTTTCTCCCTTCCGGCCAACGCAACTCTCCGGCTCGGGCGGGGAAAGAAGAAATTTCAGCGTTTTAACAAGATTCTTCTCCCATCCGGCCGACGCAACTCTCCAGCTCGGGCGGGGAAAGGAGAAATTTCTGCATTTTAACAAGATTCTTCTCTCTTCCGGCCGACGCAACTCTCCAGCTCCGGCGGGGAAAGGAGAAATTTCTGCGTTTTAACAAGATTCTTCTCCCATCCGGTGGTCGAATCTTCTCCCTTTTATGATGCTTTTTTCCCAGGTGTCGGCAGCTGGGCCAGGATGACAGCGGAAAAGACAAGGCAGCAGCCGAGGATTTCCCGCGGGCTCATGCGCTCATGCAGAATCAGGGCCCCGCTGATGGCGGAAAAGACGGATTCAAGGGACATGAGGATGGAGGCCAACGCCGGATTGACCCGGGACTGGCCCAGAATCTGAAAGGTGTATCCGACGCCGCTGGAAAGAATGCCGGCGTAGAGGATGGGAAGCCACCCGTCCAGCAGAATGGAAAGAGACGGCTTCTCAAAAAGAAACATGCAGACGAAGCAGATGACCGTGATGGTCAGAAACTGAATGAAGGAAAGCCGTACCCCGTCCACCAGGCCTGCGTAACGGTCCACACAGAGAATCTGAATCGAGAAGACCAGGGCGCAGAGGAGAATCAGAGCATCCCCCTTCTGCAGGTGCAGACCGCCCTGCAGGCTGAGGAAGTAGAGACCGATCAGGGCCAGTACAATGGCCAGGCTTAGGAATATTGTCGGTCTGCGGCCCAGGAAGATCCCGATGACCGGAACGAGGACGATGTAGAAAGCAGTGAGGAAACCGGCCTTGCCGGCTGTTGTGAAGGCAATGCCATACTGCTGCAGCCAGCTGGCCAGACAGCAGAAGACGCCGACCAGAATGCCTCCCTGCCAGAGGGTCCCCCGCTCGGCCCGGGAAGTCGGGGGAGACGTAACTTTCCCGACCCGGTCCAGAACCAATATCAGAATACCGAGGAAGACCACGGCCACTATTGACCGTCCGAAGAGATATGTGAACGCCCCCATCTGGTCGGCCGCCGTATCCTGGGCCACAAATGTGGTCCCCCAGACGACCGCCCCGGCCAGAAGAAAGAGTACGCCGGAGATTGAATTTTTCTTTTCCTTCATATTACCTCCGCCTTTCGAATAGCCACTTCCCGCCCGTATTTCAGGAGTTCCTTCCGGTGGGAAATGGAAAGGACAGTCCGGCCTTCCGCGGCCCGGGAAAGGGCCTGCATAAGGGCTTCCTCCGTCCGGGCATCCATGTCGGATGTGATTTCATCGAGCAGGAGGAGCCTGGGCCGGACGGCAATAGCCCTTGCTATTGAAAGAAGCTGGGTCTGCCCGGCCGAAAGGGTTCCCCAGGAAAACTTCGTTCCGAGGCCCTCGGGCAGGGCTTCCACCGTTTTCAAAAGTCCGACTCTATTTAAGGCCTCCCGGGCATCCGCTTCCGAAATTCCGGGGTCATCAAGGGTGACCTGCTCCAGGATGGTGCCGCCGGCTATAGGATGGAAGTCCTGCTCCACGCAGCCGTATAGTCTCCGCCGCTCGCAATCAGGAAGGCTCGCGGCTTCTTCCCCGAAAATGCGGACGCTGCCGCCTTTCGGCGGGTAGAGACCGAGAATCAGTTTGAAGAGGGTGGACTTGCCCTCGCCGGTCCGACCTGTCAAAACAACGGACTCGCCTTCTTCCACTGCGAGATTGAAGCCCGCAAACACAGGTGTATCCGCATCGTAGGAGAAGGACATATCCGAAATCTCCACTGCTGGAACACTTCCGCGGACAGCCATTGTGTCTTCGGCGCGATACGCATTGCGTGCCTCGCTATCCTTTTGCGCTTTTTTTGCGGTTTCCCTGGCTGATTCTGTTGTTTTGTCTGTTTTTTCGTTCGCAGCAGGTTTCGTAATTGTTTTTAACGTTTGTTCAGAATCTCTTTCAAAGCCGCGCTCCTCTTCCCCCAGGAATTCTGCAATCCGCTGGGTTCCGGCCACGGCTGACTGGATGCTCTGAATCTCCATCCCGATATTTTCAATGGGGGTGAAGACCTGGGCGATGTAAGCGATGAAGGCGGCTGCTGTGCCGGCGCTGATGCCAAAAAGAGGCCGGAAGGCTTCCTGAGAAGCCAGGATCATCATGACTGCCGTAATGGCTGTCTGGGTGATGATGACGACCGGGGAATAGACCGCGTCGCAGAAGTTGGCCTCCTCCCTGGCCTTGAAGCTGTCGGATACAGCCTTGTCATAGCGCTCTTCCATGAAGGCTTCCCCGTGGTAGAGGCGGATGGGACGCTGTGCGGCGACAGTCTCGGGAAGAATCCGGTTGGCCAGGGCCACAGCAGCCCGGTTGGCCCGCTGGGCGAGGAGGGCCTTCTTCTGAATCTTTGCCGTGAAGAGGCCGATCAGGGGAAATGAAATCAAGAGTAATATAGCCAGCCCCGGACTCTTCGTGAAAATCACAATGACGATGCCGATGAGGGAGGCCGCGTCCGCCGCCATACTGATGACGCCGGAAGAGAAGAGGTCCTCGAGTGTATCCACGTCATCCGCAAAGCGGGAGACCGTATCCCCGGTCGGATGTGTGACGAAGTAGGAAGCAGGCAGGCGGGAAAGCTTGTCGGCAAGCTGTTTCCGGACCCCGTGGGACAGTTTCTCCCCCCAGATGGTGAGGACGATTTCCCGGGCGGCCTCCAGCCCCCGGCTCAGAAAGATGGTCAGGAAGTAGAGAAGTCCGGCTCCGAGCAGGGTACCGGCTATCATAGTTGTATCGCTGCTGCCGGACAGCCTGTCCACCACATTCCCCAGGATCAGGGGCGGGACAAGGCCTGATACGGCCGCTGCCACAACCAACAGAATCAGGACCGCTGTCAGCCCCTTCTGCCGGCCGATGAGGCTGCCGGCAAAGCGCCCCATGGAAAAGCTCTTATTTTCACTCCTCATGGCCGGCCTCCTCTCCTGCCCGAACAGGCTGAAATGCGGGCTCTTCGCTGTCGTCTGAAGCTGCCGATTCCGTTTCCCCGTTTCCTTCCGCCTGCAGGCCGTACATCTTCCGGTAGCCGGGAGAGCGCTGCATCAGCTCTTCGTGGGTTCCGACTTCAGCCTTTCCGTTTTCCATATAAAGAACCTGATCAAGCTCCGGGAAATAGCGGAGCCTGTGGGAGATCAGGAGAATAATGCTGTCAGGGAAGTCTGTCTTCAGGGCGTTTAAGATATGGCCTTCCGTCTCAGCGTCCACAGCGGAGAAGGGGTCATCAAGGACAATGACAGGCCGCTCGTGGTAGAGGGCCCGGGCCAGAGACAGGCGGGCCTGCTGGCCTCCTGACAGACGGCCCCCGCCGCTTCCGACCACAGTCTTTACGCCATCCGGCATAGCTTCTACTTCTGCAGAGAAATCCGCAGCCCCGAGTACCCGTGACAGGGAGTCCGCAGATGACTCTGAAACTGCAGTGGAGGACGAGGCGGCGCTATCCGAAGGCAACTCCGTTTTCAGAGCAATATTGTCCGCAAGGGAGGCGTCGATGAGCTCAGGCTCATGCCCGGAAAAAGAAACCGCATCCTCCCCGGCAGCAAGCAGGTCCGAAAGTGCTATATCCGCAATGCGTATGCTGCCTTCATAAGGGATTTCCCCCAGGAAACAGCGGGCAAGGGTCGTCTTCCCGCAGGCCACAGGCCCCGTGATGCCGACGATTTGACCGGGCTTTGCGGAAAAGCTGATATCCGAAAAGAGGGGCTTCCCTTCCTCAAAGCCGACAGTCAGACCGGATACGGAAAGTTCGCCGGAAGCTGCTTTCTTTTCTGCAGGCAGGGGGCTTTCATGCATATAGGGTTCGATGCGCTTCCAGGAGACTTCGGCCTTCTGGACCGCATTGAAGAGGTTGGCCGCGTGGGAAGACTTCTTCGCCAACTTCCCGAAGCAGGCGAAATAGGCGGAAAAGGCCGCGATGTCCCAGGCGGTCCAGCCTGTACCAAGAACATTTCTTCCGCCAAGGAGAATGATGACGATGAAACCGACAGAGGAGATCAGGTAATAGACAGGCTGGGTCGCATTGGTAAGAATTCCGGAGCGGATTTTCGCCTGCTCATAGCGGCCAAGAGCTTTGTCGTATTCCGCGGTCTGTATGCCCTCCGCCCCGTAGATTCTATACGTCACGGCATTTGAAACCCGGTCCAGCCCCCGCGCTCTCATTTCGTCCCCGGCGCTTTTCGCTGCATGGACAGCGTTTACTACAGGTTTTTTCAGAAAGTTTGCCAAAGCGTAGGCTATCGGCGGGAAGAGAAGGACGATGAGAGTCAGGCGCCAGTCGTAGGAAAAGAGCATACTAATGTAGACCACGATGACAACGCCGGTATCGAAGATTTCCGTAATGAATTTCCGCAGGCCCTCGGCGCAGTCGTCCGCGTCGGAGATGGCCCGGGTCATGAGGCTGCCGGCGTCTTCGGAAGACAGGTTCCCGACCAGAACAGACCGGTATACAGTCCGCCGCATGGCCTGGGCTGTCCGGTTGGCAAACTTCCGCACATAGAGCCGCTTCAGGAAGCGCATGAACTGGACGAAGGCGATGACGGCAAGATAGGCGATGGCAAGACCCGCCATAGCTGCGGCTTCCTTCTGCCCGCCCAGGATTTCCACCAGGCGCTGGACCAGCTGGCCTTCGAACCAGGGCCCTGCCGCCATTCCTACATTATAAAGGACGCCCGTGACGGAAACCGCCGCCAGGAGCCCGGCTTCTTTTCTGCAGTAGGAAGTAATCTTCCCGGGATCATACTCTTTCATGTTTTCCCTTTGTGAAGAGCACAAATACCGCCGCCACAAGGCTGGTTCCCGCGGCGATAAAGAGCATGGAAAGGACCATGACGACTCCCTGACTCCAGGCTGTATCGAGGGCGCCGGTTACAAGGGCGCTCATGGTGAGATACATGGCCCGGCCGGGAATCAGGGGGACAACTGCTGAAATCAGAAAGACCGTAACCGGCTTCTTCTGAATCCGCGCAAAGAGTTCGGACCAGAGGGCCGCCGCAATTCCTGCCAGGAGGCAGGCCATCATGTAGTCATAGCCCCCGTGCGTGGTCAGAAGATAAACAGCCCAGGAGACGAGACCGCCCGAAGCCGCAGTGGGCAGGCATTTGGCCGGAGTATGAAATAATAATGCAAAGCCCAGGGACCCCAGAAAGGCCATGACAAGCTGCAGAAACTCCGCTGAGGAAAAAATCATAGCCGGCCTCCTCTCTGCTTTCGTATGATTTGAGGTTTTTCTGTAAAAGAAAGTTTGGCCTGACAGGGCAAGAGCATATGGCGTCTCACAGCACACCTCCCGTGATATGGATGGCCAGCATGAAGCCGGCCGCCAGGGCAATGGCCCAGATTGTGGCCTCAATGAGACGCAGGGCACCGGAAATCGTGTTTCCGACCAGCATCTCCCGGACAGCGTTCACCATGGTGACTCCGGGATTTAAGAGCATGATGTCCCCGATCATGATGAGGTCCTCGTGGAAGCTGCCGGTCAGGCGGCAGAAAGCTCCGATGCAGGTCCCCGTGATCAGGGAAATGAAAAGGGTATAGATAATGCGGTTCGTGCTGTACTTCCCGGCTGTCTGCTGAACGAGAATAATGAGAAGCGAGAAGGCAGCTGCAAGGGCTCCGTCCGCTGCGTTTCCCCCGAAGAAAACGGAGAAGGCAAAGGCCCCCAGCAGGCAGCCGGCGATATGGGGAAGAAGTCCCTCCTTCCGCCCCCGGATGCCTTCCAGCTCCCTGGTCAGTTCCTCCACAGACATGGGAGAAGCGCAGCAGCGGCGGGACAGGCCGTTCAGCCGGTCCAGGCGGTCGAAGTCCATGTCGTCCCGGTCATTCACCCGCCGGGTCTGGGTCAGGACCTTCCCGTCAGGAAGCTGCATGGTGACGACAATACTGTAAATGATGCAGTAGACATCCATTGTGGCCCCGTAGGCCGCTCCCAGGCGGCTCAGGGTATCCTCGACCCGGTTGATTTCCGCCCCGGACTGCAGCATCAGGTCCCCGATGTCCAGAATCCGCTGCAGGAGGACGCCCTCCTGACCGGGCAGAATCGGTGAAATATTTGTATTAACAGCTTCTGTCATGAATTCATATTCTTCTTTTGCAAAATGGAAACACTATCCTTATAATGTATGGGTTATGAATAATAAAATCAAGGGTGCACTATTAACATTATCCGGCGGAATGTGTTGGGGCCTGTCCGGCTCCATGGGCCAGTATCTCTTCGACCGTCAGGGCATGGATGCTCGCTGGCTCGTCCCGATCCGTCTCTTTCTGGCGGGGGTTATATTATTCATATACTGCTTCTTCAAATATAGAGACAAGCTGTTCGGCATATGGAAAACACAAAGGTCCGCGGGCCTGCTGCTTGTCTACGGCCTGGCCGGCGTTTCCCTCTGCCAATACGCCTATTTCCGGACCATTCAGCTTTCGACCGCCGGCGTCGGAACAATTCTGCAGGACCTGTCCCCGGTCATGATTCTGCTGGCGAGCTGCGTTCTCATGCACAGGGCACCCCGGGTCACGGAGATTGCCAGCCTGGTCCTTGCCATTTTGGGCATCTTTCTGATTGTGACCCACGGGGACTTTCATTCCATGAGTGTTTCTCCCCACGCCCTGGCCACAGGCATTCTCTCTGCTGTCTGCGTCACGGTCTACAACATACTGACGACCCCCCTGGCTCAGGACTATCCTGTTCCTGTCATGCAGGCCTGGTCCTTTCTCATGGGCGGCGTCATGCTGGGCCTCATCTTCCGCCCCTGGCACATCGCTTATGTGCCGAACGCTATCGGCCTCTTCGGCATCGCCTTCGTCGTCATCGTCGGGAATGTCATGGCCTTCACTCTGTATATCTCAGGCGTCCACAGCATCGGGCCCAATGCCGGCATCCTCTACGGATTCTCGGAACCTGTCACGGCAGCAATCATCTCGACCGCCCTCCTGGGCTCCGGCTTCGGCATCTGGGACGCCATAGGCTTCGCCTGCATATTCCTGATGCTGGTCCTCATCAGCATATCGGGGAAGGAGAATTAAGCAGGAAGCATTTCCCTGCGTGGCGGAAGATTTGCCCGGCCGGATCCCCCCCCGCACATGGGCGCATTCCTCTGTATTGCGCAAGATTTGTCCGGCCGGATGCCCCTGCACATGGGCGCATTCCTCTGTATTGCAGAAGATTTGCCCGGACGGATGCCCGGCGCATGGGCGCATTCCTCTGTATTGCGAAAGATTTGCCCGGCGCATGGAAGCATTTTCCTGTATGACGGAAGATTTGTTTCCATTCACTGCGCTGAAGCGGTGAAGTTTGGAGACAATCCGGGGCTCCTCAGAAAAATTATTCCCATCAAACTTTTTCAAAATCTGAAACCTCATGAAAAATGGGAGCATTCTGCCGTATCCTCGGCAGAGTGCTCCCATGTTCTTTTATGTTATACAGCTTCCCTCCGAACCACTGGGAACAATCTTCTCAGAAAGGCTCAAATTGTTCCGCTTTTCGGCTACCCGCCGGTTTTGAAGTTTGTTGGGTAGGAACAAATCTTTTAAAAACCTGTGAATTGTTCCCATTTGCGGCCATCGCAGGGGGCCTGCCGCAGGGGTCTGCCGTCGCCAACCGCTCCCATTTGCGGCCATCGCAGGGGGCCTGCCGCCGCCAACCGCTCCCATTTGCGGCCATCGCAGGGGCCTGCCGCACGGCAAGTGTTCAGTGGGGCAGGAAAAGGTACATGAGAAGCACCACAAGGGTGAGGCCTCCGGCGAAGACGAAGCCTACGATCAGGGCCGCCTTCACAGCGCCGAGTATGTACCACTTGCGCTCTTCCTTCGTGAGGACGATGGGCTCCTGATTGGAAGCAGGCCCGCCGGCATCATAGGACATATCTGCCGGGCTCGCACCAGGCTCGCCCTGTGCGCCCTTCTTCCATGTCCCCATCTTGTGAACCTTGAAGAGGCCGGGCCGTTCGACCCCGGACATATCAGCAACAACGAAGTCCCGCTCCATGTCCTCATCCGACCGCTTACTTTCTGTATATTCTTCAGGCATATAGTTCCCTGCCCTCTCTGCCCGCCTTTGACAGCGGACAACTTTCACATTTGATACTTTTCTTAAGAGCCGGAGGGCTATTCAGCACCCCTTTCAACAAGGGTTCCCGACCTTCAGCTGCTGTTTCACAGACTTTTTCAAGAATCCTACAGGACGAGCTTCAAGTCTTACTTCTCAGCCTTCCCGACTTCACTTCGTATCCGGACTCTTCGCCTCTTCCTGCGCGCCCTTCTCCACCAAGGTCCCCTGATCATCATAGAGGTGGCAGGCTACCTTGTGGCCGGGGGTGATTTCACGCACGTCCGGGGCTACAGTCTTGCAGCACTCCATGCACTTCGCGCAGCGGGTGTGGAACTTGCAGCCCTTGGGCGGGTTGGCCGGGGAAGGAATGGAGCCCTGAAGGACGATCCGGTTCATCTTCGCATCCGGGTCCGGCACCGGTACAGCCGAGAGCAGGGCCTGGGTGTAGGGATGCAGGGGGTTGTCGAAGATGTCGTCGGTCTTTCCGAACTCTACCATATTCCCGAGGTACATGACCCCGACCGTGTCGGAGATGTGCTCTACAACCGAGAGGTCGTGGGAAATGAAGAGGTAGGTCAGTCCGTGCTTTTCCTGCAGGTCCTTCAGGAGGTTGATGATCTGAGCCTGAATCGAAACGTCCAGGGCCGATACGGGCTCATCGCAGACGATGAACTCGGGCTTTAGCGCCAGGGCCCGGGCGATGCAGATTCTCTGCCGCTGGCCGCCGGAGAACTCGTGGGGGTACCGGTCCTTCTGAAAGGACTGGAGCCCGCACTCGTCCATGATGTGCTCGATATAGTCCTCGTTTTCATTGTCCGGAACGATATGGTGCTCCCGGACCGCCTCGCCGATGATTTCGCCGACGGGCATACGGGGCTGAAGGGAAGCAAACGGGTCCTGGAAAATAATCTGCATATGGGTCCGCTGCTCGTTCAGTTCTTTCTTGGTAAGGTCATAGACCTCTTTGCCGTTGAAGATGACGTCCCCGGCCGTTTTGGAACCTTCCAGCCGAAGAATGGTGCGGCCCGTCGTGGACTTGCCGCAGCCGGACTCGCCGACCAGGCCCATAGTCGTTCCCCGGGGAATGGAGAAGGAAATGCCGTCCACGGCCTTGACCCAGCCGACCGGGCGGGAAAAGACGCCGCCCATGATGGGATAGTATTTCTTCAGATTCCGGACCTCGAGGATGTCATTAGAATAATTCACGCCGTCTGCCATCACTCGTCTCCTTTCTGATCGTTAAGAACCGTTCCCTGATCGTAGAATCGGTAGCAGGAGACGAAATGGGTATCACTAAGCTGCACCATGCAGGGGTACTTGCCGTCGCAGGCAGAGATGGTCTTATCACACCGGTCCTTGAAGTAGCAGTAATCCGGCATGTTGATGGGGTTCGGGACCTTGCCGGGGATGGAGTAGAGCTTGTCCACCTTCTTCCCGACGACGGGCTTCGAAGCCATAAGGCCGATGGTATAGGGATGGGCCGGATGGTGGAAGATGTCCTCCGCTGTCCCTTTTTCGATGACACGGCCTGCGTACATCACCACGACGTAGTCCGCCATCTCGGCGATGACCCCGAGGTCGTGGGTGATGAACATGATGGAGGCGTTGATCTTGTCCTTGAGGTTCCGAAGAAGGTCCAGAATCTGGGCCTGAATCGTCACGTCCAAGGCGGTCGTGGGCTCGTCGGCGATGATCATCTGGGGGTTGCAGGCCAGGGCCATGGCAATCATGACACGCTGGCGCATACCGCCGGAGAGCTCGTGGGGGTACATACTGTAGACGCCCTCGGAGTTTGCGATGCCGACCATATTCAGAAGCTCGATGGTCCGCCGCTTGATATCCTCTTTCGACTTTCCTGCCCCGTCGTGGAGCTCGATGACTTCATCGACCTGGTCCCCGATCCGGAAGATGGGGTTTAAAGCCGTCATGGGCTCCTGGAAGATCATGGAGACCTTGTTGCCCCGGATTTTTTCCATGACCTCATCGGGGGCCTGGGTCACGTCGATGGCTTTGCCGTCGCCGATATTGAGGCGGATGGCCCCTTCGACGGTCTGCCCCTGGGGCCGCTGCACAAGGCGCATGAGGGAGAGACTGGTCACGGACTTGCCGCAGCCGGACTCGCCGACGACGCCGACGGTCTTGCCCTTGGGAATATCGAAGGAGACGCCGTTTACAGACTTGACCGTTCCGGCATCCGTGAAGAAGTAGGTGTGGACGTTGTCGAACTCCACCTCGTTCGCCGGATCCCGCATGGTGGTCATGTATTCGGACTCGGGAACATTCTTCCTCTTGTGCTTTTTCTCTAATTCATCGGTTACCTTCTTGTTGTAGCGGGAAATCTGGCGGACCTCCTGCCGGGTCAGGTAGCCTTCTTCTTTTTTCTTTGCCATTTGCTATTCGTCCTCCCCAATCAGCGCTTCATTCTGGGATCGAAGGCATCCCGGAGGCCGTCACCGACGAGGTTGAAGGCCAGAACCGTGAGCAGCAGCAGAACGCCGGCAGGGATCCAGATGAACCAGTAGTTCGTCAGTACGTAGGTATTGTTTACGTCGCTGATGATATTTCCCCAGGAAGCGAAGGGGAACTTGACGCCCAGACCCAGGAAGGAAAGGGTGGCTTCCGTAATGATTGTATCGCCAAGGCCCATGGTCATGGAGACGATGAGCTGGGGGATGACGTTCGGCACCAGGTGCTTGAAGATCCTTCTGCGGGCCGAAAGACCGGTGGCCTCCGTGGCAATCATGAACTCCTGCTCCCGGAAGAGAAGGACCTGGCCGCGGACGAGGCGGGCCATGCCGGGCCAGCCCAGGAAGCCGAGGATCATCATCAGGTAGACCATTCGCATGGTCGGGGATACTCTCAGGGCATCCATGACCGCACCCAGAATAATAATGAGGGGCATGGAAGGGATGCAGTAGAAGATATCGACAATACGCATGATGAGGTTGTCCACCCAACCGCCGAAGTAGCCGGAGATACCGCCCAGGGTGATGCCGATGGCGCCGGCGATGAACTCGACAATGAAGCCGATCAGGAGGGAAACCCGGCCGCCGTACATGAGACGGGTCATCATGTCCATGCCGTTTACATCAGTACCCAGAGGATGCTTCAGGGAAGGCGAAGAATAGGTATCGTACCGGGTCGTCTCCTTCTCCTGCTGAATCGTCCAGGTCTGCTTCGAAGGCTCATAGGAAATCGTATATACGGTCTTGGAATCCGCCGCCTGCTCAGGGGCCTCTGCATCCAGGGCTCCGTCCGATGTGGTGTCCGCTTCAACTGCCGCATCTGCAGCGTCCTGGGCAGCAGCTGTGGCTGCGTCTACAGTGACGGTCTCTTCATCGTTCTCAATGGCCTGCAGGATCTGATTCCGGAGATCGGCTGTGATAGTGACCCCGTTTTCCGCCGGCCGCAGAATGAAGGAGGAAATGGTTCCGACATCCTGGCCGCTGACTGCGACCATGTCGTCTGCGATTGTATAGTGGGTGCCGCCGACATCGAAGGAAGTCTCCCCGTTCGTATAGGCCCGGAGGGCAGCTACTGTCGTATCGAAGTCAAATGTGGGCTTGCCTTCGAGATCCGTGAGGCCGGACTTGTAGCCGATGCAGACGAGCTGGTTTCCGGCATAGGCCCCGTAGAAGTCCGTTCCTTCCTGCTTGAGGGTATAGGTGCTGCCCATAGATTCAAAGGTCGGGGTATTGTCAAAAATCGCCACGATCATGTCCGCCTGCTGGGCTGAAGAAAAGACCTCCGTATCCCGGGACATGAACTGGAAATCATCGCTCTTCTTGGCAAAGGCGAAGTCCTTCGACACCTTTTCCTGCCGGTAGAAGATCTGGTCCTGCCGGTAGGGCGAGATGAGACCGCCGATGAAGGAGAAGATGAACATGAAGATCAGGATCCACAGACCGATGACAGCGACCTTGTTGCGGAAGAATCTCCGGCGGACAAGGGCCCCGGGCGTCAGAGACTTGACGCGGCGGTCATCGCCGATGGAGTATTCCGTATTCCGTTCGAGGGCTTCCTCTTCCGCCGGATTTTCCTCAAGAATAATATCTTTGTTTTCGTTGTTTTCACTTTGGGACATTGCTACGGACTCCTTTACGATACCCGGATACGGGGGTCAACAACCGCATACAGGATATCCGAGATCAGATTGCCCGCAAGCGTGAGCACAGCCATGAATACGAGGTAGAACATGGAGAAGGGAATGTCTCCGTTGACCATGGCGTTATAAGATGTGAAACCGATACCGTTGATTCCGAACAGGGTCTCCGTGATCAGGGCGCCGGAGAAGAGTCCCGGCAGGGAGCCGCCGATGATGGTGACCAGGGGAATCAGGGTGTTCCGGAAGGCGTGGTGGTAGATGACCTTCTTCTCGGGAAGACCCTTGGCCCGGGCCGTCCGGATGTAGTCCTGGCCCAGGACCTCCAGCATATTCGTCCGGGTGTAACGCATCAGGGAACCGATGCTGAGGACGACCAGCACCAGGATGGGCAGGAAGAGGTGGTAGCCCTTGTCCATGACCTGCTGGAAAGATGTCATCTGATTATAGGTACGCCCCGTGAGTCCGTAGAGATCGAACCAGCCCAGCTTCACGCAGAAGACCAGCTTCAGGAGGGAGGCGAAGAAGAAGGTCGGGAGCGAGATGCCGGCGATACCGATGATGGAAATTATATAGTCGGACGCATGGTACTGGTGGGTAGCTGCAATAACGCCCAGGGGAATGGCGATGATGAGCTCGAAGAACATGGCAACAGCGCCCATGTATACGGAAACCCAGATCGTGTCATGAAATTTCTGGGTGACGGGAACCGTGTAGTACCAGGAATCCCCGAACTTGCCCTGCAGGGCATTCCCCACCCAGCTGAAGAAGCCGGCGACGATGCCCTTGTCCATTCCGTAGGAGGCGGACAGCTGGGCCATCCACTCCTCATAGGACTTGGAGTTGGGCTGCTGGGCCTTCTGCCGGGCCAGATTTTCGACGTAGGACGTCGGCAGGCACCTCATCAGCAGATAGATGATGAAAGCCACAAAGAAGAGAATCACTATGGAAATCAGAATTCTCTTGAGTACGTATTTTCGCATGTAAAAGTTCCTCCGAATACAGGCTTGTTCCGCCTCATAAGGACATGTGTCCGCATGACG
>JAZASQ010000032.1:0-16878 GCA_036343235.1 Lachnospiraceae bacterium | reverse complement strand
GACGCGCGGGACTTAAAATCCCGTGGTGGCAACATCGTACCGGTTCGACCCCGGTCGCCGGCATATATGGAAGTTTAGCTCAGCTGGGAGAGCATCTGCCTTACAAGCAGAGGGTCATAGGTTCGAACCCTATAACTTCCATTTTAAAGTGTTTTCCGTAGACGCGCCACAGATGCGCTTGCGTGTCTGTGGCAGCGTATACGAGAAAACCTGACGTGACGAAAAAGCCTGCGTAGCAGGCTTTGAGTCCCGGCAGCATCGCGAAGCGATGACTTTAAAATGTATAAAGTGTTTTCCGTTATCGGAAGAAACTTATATTGTGTGTGCGTGTAGCTCAGCTGGATAGAGCACTTGGCTACGGACCAAGGTGTCGGGGGTTCGAATCCTCTCACGCACGTCATCCAATGAAGGGTCAGCGGAGGCTATGCCTCCGCTGACCCTTCATCGTTCGAGTCCGGTCGGACTCGAACGGGTTCGTTCTACGCTCCGCTCCGGTCGGCGCATAAGACGCCGTCCACTGGACACACTGTGCCTGCGGGTTTATTATTATGGAAATAATTGGTGGGAGGTCTGTTGAAAATGCCGGAACTTAGATTAAAGCGAATTTATGAGGAAGCCTCTGACGAAGACGGGTATCGAGTTCTTGTGGACCGCCTTTGGCCCAGGGGAGTCAGCAAAGAAAAGGCTCATCTTGACCTCTGGGCGCGGGAAGCAGCTCCGTCTATGGAACTCAGGAGATGGTTTAACCATGAACCGGACAAATTTCCGGAATTCCAAAGCCGCTATTTTAAGGAACTTGAGAAAAATGAAAAAGCCGAAGCTTTTCGCAATATGGTCCGTGAGAAGTTGAAAGACAGCAATATTACTCTTCTATTTTCAGCAAGGGATGAAGCCTGCAACAACGCAGTCGTTCTCAGAGATTGGCTGATGGAGGAATAGCGTTTTTCTTTTTTTGCGGTATTTTCACCTGATGATGAATTTTTGCAAGGGTAGAATACGGGGCATCGAATATGGAAAAGATAAAGTTTGTCAGCGACTACATGGAGGGCTGCTGCCCGGAGATTTTAAAGCGCCTTTCCGAGATTAATTTTGAAAAGAATCCCGGCTACGGGACGGACACATATAGTGAGAGCGCAAAGAAGAAAATCCGCTCCGCCTGCCAGGCGCCGGATGCGGCCATCTACTTCCTTGTGGGCGGAACCCAGACGAATGAGACTGTGATTTCTTCTGTGCTCAGGAGTTACGAGGGAGTCCTTGCAGCGGATACCGGCCACGTCAATACCCACGAGGCCGGGGCAATAGAGCACGGCGGCCACAAGGTGCTTACCCTGCCGGCTGTGGACGGAAAGATTTCCGCAGCAATGGTGGAAGATTATATGAAGGTCTTTTTCGCCGATGCAAACCACGAGCATGAGGTTGCGCCGGGAATGATCTACATCAGTCAGCCGACGGAGTATGGAACTCTTTATTCGCTGACGGAACTTGAGTCACTCCGCGCTGCTGCCGATCGCTATGACCTGAAGCTCTTTGTGGATGGGGCAAGGCTCGGCTACGGCCTGGCAGCGGCCCTTTACGACCGGGAGAATGGCAGCACGCTTTCCGTTCCGGATGATGCCGTTGACCTCCCTGCCCTGGCCCGACTCGCGGACGTCTTTTATATAGGAGGAACCAAGGTCGGCGCCCTTTTCGGTGAAGCAGTCGTCTTCCCCCACGGCGATCTGGTGCCCCATTTCTATACGATTACGAAGCAGCACGGGGCTATGCTGGCCAAAGGCTGGCTCACCGGTCTGCAGTTCGATACTCTGTTTTCCGACGACCGGTATGTGAAGATTTCCATGAACGCCATTACCTGCGCGCGGAAGATCCGGGATATGCTTCTGGATTGCGGCTATGAGCTCTACATCGATTCTCCTACGAATCAGATTTTTCCTGTCGTGACGGACGACTTCGCTGCGAAGCTTTCAGAGACCGTGGATTACGGCTTCATGAATTCCCTGCCCGGCGGGAAGCAGGTTATCCGCTTCTGCACGAGCTGGGCAACATCGGAAGAAGATATAGAGAGCCTTTTGGAGGTCATCCGGGCCCTGGCCTGACGTATGACGGATGCGCCGGCTCTATCTGAGACAAAAATGCTGCTGTCGGCATGGGAGAGCATGCAAAGCTGCAACCGAGACAGAGATGTCCGGAGATGAACAATGATTGAAGAGAATAATAAGCATATCCGCCGTCCTCATTATTCAGGTAAGTATCCGAAACACTATGAGGAGAAATACAAGGAACTGAACCCGGAAAAGTATGACGGGATGGCGGAGCATGTCATAGAGAAGGGCTCAACCCCGGCAGGCACCCACATTCCCATCATGGTGGAGGAGGTCCTGGAGCACCTGGCCATTCAGCCCGGAAACAATGGCTGTGACTGCACCCTGGGCTACGGGGGCCACAGCCGGAAGATCCTGGAAGCCTTACATGGAAGCGGTCATCTCGTTTCCCTTGATGTGGATCCGGAGGAGTCAGCCAAGACGGAAAAGCGCCTGAGGGAGGCCGGTTTCGGTCCGGAGATGTTTTCCGTTGAACATATTAATTTCGCTGAAGCAAAAAGCGCAGCGGAGAAGTACGGAAAGTTCGACTTCCTGATGGCGGACCTGGGCGTTTCTTCCATGCAGATCGATAATCCTGCCCGGGGCTTTTCCTATAAGCTGGACGGCCCCTTGGACCTGCGGATGGACCAGAGCCGGGGAGAGACAGCGGCTGAGCGCCTGAAGGAACTTGACGCGGAAGAAATAGAGGGCATGCTGATAGAAAATTCCGACGAGCCGTTTGCTTCAGAGATTGCAGCGAAAATCGTGGAATACCACAGGAAAAGGAAGCCTGTAGAGACAACGGCAGACCTCAGGTATCTCATAGAAGAGGCCCTGCCGAAAAGCCTTGTTGAAAAGAAGTCCGGGGAAGGCTCCATTTCTGAAACAGCATATTATGATACAGTGAAAAAGTCCTGTGCCCGGGTCTTTCAGGCCCTTCGCATCGATATAAACGGGGAATATGAGGCACTGGAATCCCTGCTTCTCGCCCTTCCCGATGTGATGAAAGCGGGCGGCCGCATTGTCTTTCTGACCTTCCACTCCGGGGAGGACCGCCTGGTCAAGCGGGCTTTTAAAGATGGAAAGAAGGCGGGATATTATCCTGAAATAGCAGAAGATGTCATCCGTCCCTCTGCTGAGGAGTGTCACCGGAATCCCCGGGCCCGGTCCACGAAGCTGCGCTGGGCCGTCCGGGCCTGAAAAAGGCGGGTACGCGGGCCGGCACATTCTTTGCTCAAAAAACAGAACTATTCTCCCCTGTTTTTTTGACCCTGTGCCTTATATAAAGTATAATACAGAAGTTTACAGGGGAATTTGTCCTGAATTTTTTGGAGAGAGGTTTTACTATGCAGTCATTTTCCATTGGCGTTTTGAAGGAGCGCGGACGCAGTGTCATGAAGGCCAACTACTGGAAGTATGTGGTGGCCGCCCTGCTCCTCGACATTTTTATCATGGGCTCCGGCGGAAGCGTCGGCAGCTATAAGAACACCTTTGATGAGATCCGAAATCCCGGGCTTGGCGACAGTCAGTTCCCGGATATTTTCAGCGGCGAGAGCCTGGCCTTTCTGGCCATCTTCTCCGGCATTTTCATAACAGCAGGCATCATTGGCATCCTCATAGGAATTTTCCTGTTCGGACCGCTTGAAGTCGGCCTGCGGCGGGTCTTTGTCATGGGCCAGCGGGAACCGGCCAACCTCAATGAAATCGGAGTCGGATTCAAGATCAATTACTGGAACGTGGTGAAGATCATGTTCTTCCGGGACCTCTATGTTTTCCTCTGGTCCCTGCTCTTTGTGGTTCCGGGAATTATCAAGTGGTACGAGTACCGCATGATCCCGTATCTTCTTGCAGAGAACCCCAATATGTCCATGGAGGAAGCCTTCGGACGCTCGAAGGACATGACCTACGGGGACAAGTGGAATATCTTCGTCCTTGACCTCTCCTTTATCGGATGGATTCTGCTGGCCGCCTTTACGGTCAATCTTGTGCGGATTTTCTATGTCGGCCCTTACATCTATGCGACAAACGCCGAGCTCTATAGCGCCCTCAAATTCAAGACCGGCTACCAGCCTGCTCCCGAGTGCATGAACTACGGCAAGCCCAATTACGGGGCCTATTACGGGAACAGCTATCAGGGCGGCTACGGAAACCAGGGCAGTTACGGCAGCCAGACCGGCTATGGGAACCAGAATAATAACGCAAACCCCTATGGCAGTCAGAACGGCTACGGAAACCAGTCCGGCTGGAATCAGACCGCTTCTGATAGTCAGACCGGCTATGGCAATCCGGCAGACAATACGACAGAGGGTGCAGGAACTCAGCCGTCCGATACACAGGCGGACAATACGCCTGACGGCACCCATCTTTACGACGACACTCAGAATCAGTAAATACGGGTTAGAGTATGGCCGGTGGCAGCTGCTGCCGGCTTTACATTATTCATGAGCTATGAAAAAAGAAGAAAAGACAAATGTCATGCGCGTCCTCGAGCAGAAGAAGGTGCCCTATAAGGAACACCTCTACTACGACTTCGACTCGACAAAGGGGACGGAAATTGCCGAGCATATGGGGGAGGACCCCAGGCGGGCCATGAAGACTCTGGTCACGACAGGGAAGACCGGTCAGCACTACGTTTTCGTCCTGCCCGTGGCGGATGAGCTCGACCTTAAGAAGGCGGCAAAGGCTGTCGGGGAAAAGTCTGTCGAGATGCTGCCCCAGAAGGAGCTTCTGCCCCTGACCGGCTATGTCCACGGGGGCTGCTCTCCGATCGGGATGAAGAAGGTCTTCCCGACCGTCTTTCACAAGAGCGCCGAGGAGTTCGAGACGATTCTTTTCTCCGGCGGCAAGGTGGGGAGCCAGGTGGAGGTGGCTCTTTCGGACCTGAAACCGGTTCTGCGCTATACGGTGGCGGATATTGTCCGCTGAAATATCCACAAATTGTCGATAAACTTGTTGACAAGTCGGAAATTTCTTGCATTTTTTCAACCAAGGTTTATAATATTATTACCTTATTGTGCAAAGGAATGCACAGTGCTACCCGCATTGCGTACGATTGAAAGGGAGCGAGTCTTATGGATGGGGTAAGTATCAGCGGAATGACCGGGCTGGGTACACAGACCGCTGCAGCCGGCACAGTGAATTCGACTTCCGCGAACTCCACGGATGGAAGGACGGCAGCAGTCCGGACGGTTACACAGCCCGGCGGCCTGCAGGGGACTGCAAATATTTCTTCCCCAGCAGGAGGTGCGGCAGATGTCCAGCCCCAGGTCCGCACGACGGAACCGGCGAAAGCTCCGGATGCAGCAGCTGCCCAGGCGGCTGAGACAGCCAGGGAAGCCATGACCGGGCGGGATATTATTGCGACCGATACGGACGGGGACACCCTTGCTGTTACAAAGACTGCGGACACGGCCGATGGCAATGTGACGAAGACCCGGGATACGGGAACGGACGATACGGCCCGGACGGAAAATCTCACAGCCCAGCGGGACGCAGCGGCTGAGGCCCGGCAGGCGGCTGTAGAGCGGGAACAGGCACAGAATGCGGCTGAGCAGAAGGCGGCAGAAGCCATTCGCCAGCAGAATGAAAAGGATGCAGCAGCTGAGAGGGCGGATGCGGCAAAAGCCCGTACAGAGGAAAGAACTGCAGAGAACGTTCAGGGAAAAATTACTACCTTCACGGGTATTACGGATCAGCAGCTTCAAGCCGATTACTTAGAGGGAAAGATTTCCCGCTACGATTATGATACGGAGATGACCTCCAGAGAGCAGCAGAGAGAAGCGGCTATGGAGGAGACAGCGCAGGCTTCGAAGGAAGATATCGAGCTTGCCCAGCTCGGGGCCGATACAAAGCGGGTCATGGAAGCCGCAGTGAAAGCCACGGGCGACAAGGGCTCTGACGGCATGCGGGGCAATGAGCGCCTCATGGCGGCTGAGAATTTCGTGACGGATACTGGAGCTCAGGCAGCGGCTGCATCCGGCCAGGCGAAGACAGTCATCAATAGTGAAACCTCTGCGGTTACGGCAGAACAGAACGCTGCGAAGCAGTCGACAGACAGCCTGCTTCGGGGAGAGGAAAGAATACAGTGGCAGTTTCAATAAGCAGAATCGGCTCCATCGGGGCGGCACCTTCATCCGCATCTGTTTCCGGAGTCACGAACAATCGCTTCAACGTTTCGAATGAATCTCAGGTTTCCACGGCCTATCAGCAGCGGGTATCCGAAGGGGCTGCGGCAGACGGGGTAGAGCTGGTCAATCCGGTTGTTTACCCCAATGCCCACGTTCAGGCGGCGAACCGGGTGAAGCAGGTCGAAGGCGCCATTGCCGCAGACAAGGCCTACAACGACATTGCGGACAAGTTCTCCGGCGTGACGACATCCTATGATGCCGGAAGCCAGGGGCAGGCTTATTCTCAGATTGGTCAGCACGTCGATTTGTACGCCTGAAAAGTTTCGCGAAAAACTGACGGAAAGCCTGGCTTTTCGGACTTTATATTTAGTCACCTCAAGGGACGGTCTGTACTTGCAGGCCGTCCTTTTTTACGCTATGCTTTAAAGGTCACCTGTTTGAATTTCGGATTCGGAAAGCTTTGATTTTCACCCGGTCCGGACCGGACAGGAGATGAAAGAGGATTTGCCATGAAGACATACGAATTGACCGCCCCCTGCCACTTCGGCCTTGAGGCGGTACTGAAAAGAGAAATCTATGACCTCGGGTATGAAATTACCCGGGTAGAAAACGGCCGGGTCAGCTTCTCCGGAGACGCGGAGGCCATTGCCCTTGCCAATATTCATCTCAGGACAGCCGAGCGGGTCTTTCTGAAGGTGGGAGAATTTGAAGCCCTCACGTTTGATGACTTCTTCAACCATATCGAGGCCCTGCCTTGGGAAAACTACATCCCTGCGGATGGAAAATTCTGGGTTACGAAGGCAGCTTCTGTCAAGAGCCAGCTCTTTTCCACCTCCGACCTGCAGTCCCTGGCGAAAAAGGCTATGGCAAAGCGCCTTGGCGCAGCCTATGGACTTGAGTGGCTTCCTGAGACAGGGGCTCCCTATCCGGTCCGCATCTTCTTCATGAATGATGTGGCGGAGGTCTTTCTCGATACGACCGGGACTTCCCTTCACAAGAGAGGCTATCGGAAGCTCGAAGGGGAGGCTCCGATTTCGGAGACCCTGGCGGCGGCCCTGATCATGCTCACCCCCTGGCATGCGGACAGGATTCTCCTGGACCCCTTCTGCGGCAGCGGGACGATTCCGATTGAGGCAGCCATGATTGCGGCCAATATAGCGCCCGGGCAGCAGAGGCAGTTTACGGCAGAGCAGTGGGAAAATATTATTCCTAAAGACGTATGGAGTTCCGCCCGGGCAGACGCCTATGCGGCCATAGATACGTCCGTGGAGACTGATATCCAGGGCTATGACATTGATGACGATGTGGTGAAAATTGCCCGGGCCAACGCGGAAGCGGCCGGAGTGGATGAGCTGATTCACTTCCAGCGGCGGGCCGTCAAAGACACGAGCCATCCGAAGAAGTACGGATTTATCGTGACGAATCCCCCCTATGGGGAACGGTTGACGGAAGGCGGCGGGGGCATGGACCTGCCGGCCCTTTACCGGCAGATTGGCGAGGCCTACCGCGGCCTGGATTCCTGGTCCATGTACCTTATCACTTCGTATGAGGATGCCGAAAAGCAGATCGGTGCCAAGGCGGACAAAAACCGCAAGATATACAACGGCATGATCAAGACTTACTTCTACCAGTACCTCGGCCCCAAACCGCCGAAAAGGAAGCGTGAATGAAATATTCGCTGCGTTTCATTATTTTTGCCTGTGTGATTTCCGTCCTGGCTTTTTTCCAGGCCGGGAATGTCTTCAGCCGGGCCTCTGAGGTTTCTTCCTTCCGGGGGGCGGCTCTGGAACAGGATGTTTTCAATCCCCTGATTGCGAAGAGTATCAATGAATCCGGTGGCATCCGTCTGATCCTTGACGGGGAGGATACCACCCGCTTCAACGGCCACCTCTATGTGGACTCCCATATGCAGATTATGGGGGACCTCTATTTCGTCCGGGAGGTTTTTTCAGCAGATGCCCACCTGGTTTCGGAAAGCTCCATCCGGATTGACCGGGGCTCCGGAGCCCTTACTCTGACGCCGGGTACTCTCGATGCCGTCCGCTCGGACGGGACAGCTGTGACCATGACGACAGCTCCTCTTCTTCTGGATGAGAAGGCTTTTGTGCCCCTTACTGATGTAGGGGCGGCTTTCGGCTACGCCGTGGCTTGGGACAATTCAAAGCTTACTCTTGCCGTGGACTCGGAAAATGCTTCTCCTGCAGTCCTGCCTGAGGCCTTTGATTTGAGAACCGAGAACCGGGCTCCGCAGATCCGGAATCAGGGCACCCAGGCCACCTGTTGGGCCTATGCAGCCACCGGAGCCCTTGAGTCCTCCCTGCTCCCGGAAAAGGATGTCACCCTGTCTCCTGAAGACATGGTGGAGCGGAAGGGCTATTCCTTCAAGGGCACGGACGGGGGCGACTACTCCCAGGCCCTGGCTTACCTTTTATCCTGGAAGGGACCGATCTATGAGGGAAGCGGGCACAGTGCCCTTCACCTGCAGGAGGCCCATGTCTACGACAGCGACAATATCGATGAAATCAAGTGGGCCATCTTCAAAAACGGCGGCGTCTCGTCTTCCATCTATGCGGATACGGAAAACGGAAGTCTGAGCCGGTCAGCCTATTATAATGCAAAGAAGAATGCCTATTGCTACAACGGGGACTCCAAACCCAATCACGACATCGTCCTCATAGGCTGGGATGACAATTTCGCTGCCTCTTCATTCGGAGGCAAGGCCAACGGCCGCGGGGCCTTTATCTGCCAGAACAGCTGGGGCTCCAAGTTCGGGGACAACGGCGTTTTCTATGTCTCCTATTACGACACGAATATCGGGGACCAGGCGGTTTCCTACACCGGCCTTGAAGGAACGGACAATTACGACGCCATCTACCAGTCCGACCTCTACGGGTGGACCGGCCAGATCGGCTACGCCAGCGAGAATGTCCTCGGGGCCAATATTTATACGGCCTCTGACAACCAGGAACTGAAGGCGGCCGGCTTTTACGCCCTGGGCCGGAATTCCTTCTACGAGATCTATATAGTCACGGATTATACGGATACGGCAAGCCTGGCCAAGCGGACCCTGGTAGCCTCCGGAAGTCTTTTGGACAAGGGCTATTACACCATACCCTTCACAAATCCGGTGCCTGTGAAGAGGCATTCGAAATTTGCCGTGATTCTTTCCATTACGACGCCGGGTATGCAGCAGCCCATGGCCATTGAGTACACCTCGGACCGCATGGAAGGGAAGGTGGACATTTCGGACGGAACCAGCTTCATCTCCGGAAACGGCCTCGACTGGGACAGCGTGGAAAATACTTCCGGAGGCAACCTCTGTATTAAAGCCTATGCGGACGCAGAGCCTCAGACGGAGGAAGACTGATGACGATAGAGCAAAAGGTTCAGATGTGGGCCTGTATAGCTGTGGCGGCCGTGACCCTGGGGGTGGGCGGTCTTCTGATGTTCGACGGAAATCTTCACTCCTATGCCGTATCCCTGAGCAATTCCCGGGACGATGAGGAATACTCCATCATGGGCTTTCTCCGGGACTCGGAGGAGGAGACGGTTATCGCGGGGAAGACCGTGGAGACCAGCCATATGAAGGGGCACGACTTTGCCATGGAACTTCCGGCGGAGACGGATTTTTCGAAGATTACTTATGAGCCCGACCCCATGGTGAAGACTTTCACATTCCAGGTGCCGGGCATTGAGAGCAATTATTTCACGGATTATACAATTGCCGGCAGGAGCGACGGCATCACGGATATGAAGTACGGGGCCCACGAGGGCTACGGGACGATTGAGATATCCTTCGACAAGGTGACAGAGGTCGAGCCCACGATTGACGGCCGCTACCTCTATTTTGACTTCAGACGGCCGAAGGAGGTCTATGACAAGGTCGTTGTCATTGATGCCGGCCACGGGGGCAGGGACCCGGGCGCAGGTGAGAAGCAGGCCGTCCACGAGAAGGACCTGACCCTGGCCATTCTCATGAAGGTGAAGGCCCTCTTCGATGCGGATACTGACCACAACATCGGCGTCTACTACACCCGGACCCGTGACTACAATCCGACCCTGAAGAGCCGGGTGGGTCTGGCCAACGATTCAGAGAGCGACCTCTTTCTCTCCATCCACCTGAATTCCACATCGTCCGGCCGCATGTCCTCCATCAACGGGACCGAAGTCATGTACCGGACCGGAGATGAGACAGGGGCCTCGAAGGCCTTCGCGGGGTGCGTACAGAACCACCTTCTGGCGGCCCTCGGCAGTAGTGACAAGGGCCTGGTGGCAGGGGACGAAATCTATATCGTCCGGACTGCCAGATGCCCAGTGGCTCTGGCAGAGGTGGGCTTTATGACGAATGAAACAGAACTGAAGAACCTGATGAGCGACGAGTATCAGGAGAAGGCAGCCAAGGCCATGTACGACGCGATTCTGGAGACATTAGGCTATTAGGTCTTATGAATAATGCAGACCTTATAGGATGTGCGATGTTTTCAATTCCTGCACGCATTTCGTATATTACATAGATTAGCTGAGAAGACGGGGACCATAACAGTATGACGAGAATGGTGATAGCCACAGGAAATGCAAACAAGATGCGGGAAATCCGGGAAATTTTCGCGGACCTGCCCCTGGAGATTCTTTCCATGAAGGAGGCCGGGGCGGAAGCGGATCCGGAGGAGACCGGGGCCACGTTTGAGGAAAACTCCCTCATCAAGGCCAGGGCGGTGAAAGTGGCCCTTGAAGCGAAGGGGGAGAGCGATACTCTGGTTCTGGCCGATGACTCGGGTCTGGAAATTGACGCCCTGGATAAGGCTCCGGGAGTTCTTTCCGCCCGCTTCATGGGACATGATACTTCTTATGATGTGAAGAATGCGGCTCTCCTTGAGAAACTCGAGGGAGTCCCGGAAGAGAAGAGGACAGCAAGATTCGTCTGCGCCATTTCCTGCGTCCTTCCGGACGGGACGGAACTCGTGAAGCGGGGGACCATGGAAGGGAAAATCGGCCATGAAATTGCCGGGGAAAACGGATTCGGCTATGACCCCATCTTCATTCCGGACGGATATTCCGTAAGCTCGGCCGTGATTTCTCCGGATGAGAAGAATTCCATCAGTCACCGGGGGAAGGCTCTGAGGGCCATGTACGAGGAGCTTCACGAAAGATATTCCGCTTGATACAGGCTGCGGGCCGGCTTATGCGGCTGCCTGCAGAGATTGCGAACAGAAAGCTGCCCTGTCTGTGGCAGGCAGGGTTGACAGAATATATGCTTGTATTGATAGTATCCGACAGTCACGGGAATCTCGGAAATCTGAAGAAAGTCATCAAAAAGGTGCAGCCGGACCAGATACTCCACCTTGGAGATGTGGAGCGGCAAGAGGCGGACATAGAGGCTATGGCCTCCTGTCCGGTCCGTTTCGTGCGGGGCAATTGCGATTTTTACAGCACCTCGCCGGACTTTCAGGTTATAGAGCTGGGGAGGCATTACGTCTATATGTGCCACGGCCACCTTGTGCGGGTGAGCTACGACGAGAGTCAGCTGGCGGAAACGGCAAAGGCTTACGGCTGTGATGCTGCCCTCTATGGCCACACCCATGTGCCGCGGAATGCCCATTATCAGGGAATCGTGGTTGTAAACCCGGGCTCCATCACCCAGCCCCGGCAGGACGGGCGGCGGCCCACCTTCTGCGTCTGTGATGTAGACACAGCCGGGGACCTGCATTTCACGATCAATTACATCAGGCCCGACGGGACCTTCGCCACGTATTGAACTAAAAAACGGCAAGCCTTACGACATTTTTTGGCCGGGAAATAAGTACGCCGGAGTCCTGTCCTCGCAGAAAATTCCTGCCTGAAGAATTGCCCGGGACGCACAAAAATGTGCTTGACACGGCATAGGCGTTGCAATATAATAGCACTTGCGTTTCGCGAAAAGACCTATATTTTTGCTCTCTTGCGGGTGTAGTTCAATGGTAGAACACCAGCCTTCCAAGCTGGACACGTGGGTTCGATTCCCATCACCCGCTTTTCTCTTTCGACGGGGTTTATATTGGTCATGATTCCATGAGCCCGGCGGTGAGGGAATTCTGAGTGTCTGTAGCTCAGCTGGATAGAGCAACGGCCTTCTAAGCCGTGGGTCGCAGGTTCGAATCCTGTCAGACACAGTTGAGTGATACTCATCAGGCGCCCCTTTTGGCGCCGCAGACAGGACCTCCTTCCCCTGTCAGACATGATGCAGCGCACTCAAGTATGGTGGGTATGGCGCAGTTGGCTAGCGCGCCAGATTGTGGCTCTGGAGGCCGTGGGTTCGAGTCCCACTACCCACCCTTTTTTCATGCGATTCCTCTGTTGACAGTCGGCAATTTTTAGCCGGTGATTTTCGGAGGTTCCTGAGACACTATACTGTTGCGGAGCCCGGGTCCCCGCGAAACGGAATTTTCGCGACTTTCACTTTGGGCCTTCGCCAAGCGGTAAGGCACAGGATTTTGATTCCTGCATTCGCCGGTTCGAATCCGGCAGGCCCAGTTTTCACCTGTCCGCTGCTGCGTTTTCCTGCTGCGCCAGGTCTTATATTTACCATGGGGTATTAGCTCAGTTGGTAGAGCACCTGACTTTTAATCAGGTTGTCGGGGGTTCAAATCCCCCATGCCTCACGAAATCCATTCAAACGCTGAAAGCTCAAGGCTTTCAGCGTTTTCTTTTGACAACCTGATTACTTGCAAAATTCACTCAAATCAGGTAACCTGTTTTAGGTGACCTGATTATGTCTCTTGACTCTTGGGAGTAGAAAGGCGGCAAACATGGCAGGTAGAAGGTTAAAAGTCAAGCAGGATGTGGACTTCACGCTGAAGGAGCTCACAGAAGAATTCCTTGACGAAAAGAAAGCAGGCGGTCGAAGCGAAAAGACTTTGACAAGCTATTCAGACAGCTTCAAGAAGTTTTTTGATTACTTCGGAGAAGACAAGACCACAAAAGACCTGAACAAAGGAATGATTATTCAGTACCAAAAGCACTTGGAAAAAACTGAAGAGCTTTCTCTTGCCTCTATAAACCACTATTTACGGGATTTAAGGACCTTTGTGAACTGGTGTTATGAGAACAACAGGCTGCCTGAAAAGGTTCCTGTAAAGCTCGTAAAAGGACAGGAAGAGATTGTCGAGACCTATACTGACGAAGAGCTTGAAAGACTCTTGGAGAAGCCCGACCGCAAAGCCTCTTTTGTGGAGTGGAGAACATGGGCTATTGTCAACTGGATTCTAGGAACTGGGAACAGAATCGAAACAATAGTCAATATCAAAATAGGCGATGTACACTTCGGGCAAGATGAAATCCTTATCCGTGCTCAGAAGAACAAGAAAGCTACTGCTATTCCGCTTGCAAAATCTTTAAAGGCTGCTCTTCTGCTTTATATCAAGAAGTGTAGAAGCACAGCAGGAGACAACGATTGGCTCTTCTGCAATATCGAAGGCGAGCAGCTTACAACAAACGCTTTGCAATCTTCCTTGTATGATTACAACAGGTCAAGAGAAGTCCTCAGGACAAGCGCTCATGCCCTGAGGCATACCTTTGCAAAGCTCTTTATTACGAATGGTGGTGATGTATTCAGGCTTCAGAAGATTCTAGGTCACTCTACTCTTGAGATGACAAGGCACTATGTAAACTTATTCGATGCCGACCTGAAGAAGGGCTATGATGACCTTGTTCCGCTGAAGAACTTCAGCAAAGGTTCAGGCGGAAAACAGCACAAAGTAAAGGTTGAAAAGGATAATTAAAGAGGGACGCCGCAAGTGATGAGCTTGCGGCGACCCTCTTTTTATGCTTCATCTTCGATATATTCCATGATGTCCTCTACTCTGCAATGGAGAATCGAGCAAAGGGTATTTACAGTATGTATACTGATACTCTGGTTTCTTTTAAGCCTTGTGATGAGTGAAGGGCTGAGACCATACTTTGCCACAAGTGTATACTTGGTAATCCCTCTGTCTTTCATTGTCTCCCAAAGCTTATCGTATACAATCATAGGCCCAACCAAGCAGCTAACAATTCTACAGTTGAACCATAACTAAAAAGAGTCTATAATAATACTGACTATCTTTAGTCAATACTGTTATCGGTCAATAGAAGGAGAACACTATGAAAGGAAGATTGTTAGCTTTTGTTGCGTGCGGTCTGCTTGGGATTTCCTTATTATCAGGTTGCGGGGGAAAGGCTAATACAGTATCGCAGGAAGAGCCTGCTCAGACAAATGAATCGACAAGCAACGATTCAAGCAACAAAGTAACAGATTCAAATCAGACAACAGACAATCAATCAACAGAGTCAGAGCTTGACTATCAGACTGTAAACTTAGGGGATACTATTACAACAGACTTTGTAGAAATTACAGTCGATTCAGCTTCCACTTCAAAGGATATTTTACCGACAGATACAAGCAGCGTATATTCTCATTATCCTGCGGAAGACGGCTCTACTTACTTTTTCCTGAAAGGAACAATAAAGAATACGGGAACAGATAAGTACGACGCAGAAGATATGAGAATTACTCTAACTTTTGATGATAAATACAATTATGATGGGCAGGCACTTATTGATGATGGAGGGAGTGATTTCTATGGCTCTACTCTTGACCCTTTTAAGAGCGCCACTTATTATCTCACAGCGGCAATCCCAGATGAATTGATTAATTCATATCAGACTTGCACTATCAAGTTTGGATTTGCCGATAATTTCTCAGTAAGCTACTTTGAATCTGATTGGAACGAATTTACAAATAGATATCAGATAACTGTAACAAAATAACAGTAATACAATAATTATTCTTAAGGGCAGCTCCTGCTGCCCTTTGTCTTACAACGATAGTAGCAAAAGTGACCTATTTAATTTAAGTATCAAAACTGTTGACTTTTCAAAAATATTTTCGTATAATTAAAGTATCAAAAGAAACGAAGGTTAGTTTCTCTACTACAAAGGAGACAAGCTATGGCAAAGATATTCGGTTATGCGAGAATCAGCACAAAGAAACAGAACATTGAAAGACAGATAAGAAACATTACTGAAGCCTATCCTGATGCAAAGATAGTAAAGGAAGTATACACAGGAACAAAGGCAGACCGCCCTGAATGGAACAAGCTCCTGAAGCAGGTCGACAAGGGCAATGTAGAAAAGATAGTATTTGACAGCGTTTCCCGTATGAGCAGAAACGCAAAAGAAGGATTTGAGCTTTATAAAGAGCTTTACAACAAAGGAATAGAGCTTGAATTCATCAAGGAACCGCACATTAATACTTCAACCTATCGCAATGCTGTAGAGAACAAGCTTAAGGTTGCTATTGAAAGCGGAGACAGCGCAACAGATGAGCTCATGAACAGCATTATAGAAAGCCTTAATAAATACATCATGGCTCTTGCTGAAAAGCAGATTGAACTTGCTTTTGAGCAATCTGAAAAGGAAGTACAGGATTTGCACAAGAGAACTTCAGAAGGCATTGAAACAGCCAGATTGAACGGGAAGCAAATCGGACTTGTCAAAGGAACCAAGCTCACCACAAAGAAATCCATAGAGTCAAAGAAGCTTATCCGAAAGTATAGCTCAGATTTTGAAGGCACTCTCGACGATCCTGAAGTCATGAAAATAGTAGGCATTGCAAGAAACACTTATTACAAATACAAAAGAGAACTGAAAGCAGAATAAACTATAGATGCGGCAGCAGGCGGCTCCTGCTGCCGCGATGGAGGCGGATATGCTTACAATGGATTTAGAGAACAATATCAACAGTATTCCTTATTTGCTCTATATGGAGGAACAAGAGAAAAGAAGCGAAAATGAAAACGATAGAAATTCTACTTTCTTGGATTCGGACTCGCCCACAACAGAGCAATTAAGAAAAACAGATTTTGAAGAATCCTGATACATATCCCCCTCTTGATGATAGGGAAAGGATTCAAATGAAAGTAACAGCTTCTGTCCCAAACCAAAGGGTATTAACTATTTCAAAGTCGCCTGCTGATAAGGCGCATGTATACACAACAAACAATCTTGATGCGCTTGACGAAGCTGCTCACTTCCTTCAGAGCAAAGCAGGATTTAAGCTTTATATGTACTTAGCAAAGAATCAGAACAAGTATCAGTTTGCTTTGTCAAGCAGCGACTTCTGCTTCTGGAGCGGTGTTGGCTACAAGGCCTACAACAGCGCTTTTAATGAGCTTGTCGAGAATGGTTATCTTGTTAAAGAAGGTGAAGGCGACTGCTATTATACATTCTATGACAAGTCAAGAAAGCAGCTTATAGATGCTCCAACAGAACAGAACAACGAAGTACAGACAACGACAGACAAGAGCAAAGAAGTACAGACAGCGAAGGCCGCTGATATTACTTTTGAAGAATTCAGATTCTGAAGTGCCTTCTTTTGCGAAGATAGAACAGCGTTAAGCTCTTACGGAATAACTCTCTTATAGCTTGACGCTTAAAGAAATATTACACCAAAATACATTAAAGATATTAAACGGAGGACTTTCTCATGAACATATATCAGGCATACAGACTTCAAAATAAACCGTACCCCTTGTCAAGGACATTTTAGAAAGTTGGGGTTGGATTTTTGAAGGGATTTACCCCTTCCTTTGGACACTCCAACTCCCAGTGCCCATGCCTTCAGACATCGGGCTCAGTTGCCTTGCGCTCCTCGTTTC
>JAZASQ010000031.1:0-17720 GCA_036343235.1 Lachnospiraceae bacterium | reverse complement strand
TGGGAAAGGTCGCCCTTGTCGAAACCGAATTTATTATTATCATAATCGTACTTGTCGGTCTCGCCATAGTAGTGCATGGGCGCTACAGAGATGGCCAGCTGGTAAACGGCTGTGGCATCGACCTTGTCCATATGGATGGTGATTTCGGTGTCGCTGACCTTCTTGATACCTGCGATATTGGGAACGGAATCACCGGTCTCAATACCCTTCTGATACTTGGCATCGAGGAGATCCGTCAGGGTCTTGTCTGCCTTCTCTGTATCGGCTGCGGTAACGGGGTCGTTCTCGTACTTTGCAAGGATTGCATTCCAGAAGTCAGCTGCGGTAGCGCTGTCATCAAGGGTATAGCCCCAGTTTGCAGCGCAGGCTGCTACGGAATCGCCCTGAGCGTTATATCCGTTTGCGATGCAGTAGTCAACGATGGACTGGGCGAACTGCTCACCTGCTGCAGGGAGGTCCGTGTTCCAGAAGGCATCCTGCTCTTCCTGAGTCCACTTGGAGAAGTCCGTATTGTCAGGACCTGCAGCGGCCAGCAGGGAAAGGAGGCTTGACATTCCGCTGTGGTAATCGCTCATACCTGTGATGGGCAATGAATAGAAAGAAGAAGAACCGTCATAGGTAGGATCGGAGAGAACGTACATGGAGAAGATGACGTCGTCTGCGTTCACGGTCTCGCCATCGGAGAACTTCGCATCGTCGCGGAGCTTGATGTCGTAGTCCATCGTGCCGTCGCTGTTCTCGGTTTCCTCAAGGTCGCCGAGGGCTGTATATGTATAGTCGGTTCCGTTGTAGGCTCTGGTCTCACCCTCAATACCCTTGTTGACAATGGCGCCCTCCCGGTCCTGGCCGAGCAGGGAAGCCTGGGTCATGCCGGCAACGTCCATATCATACTGGGTTGCTGCAAAGAAGGGGGAGAACTTCTGGTTGAACTGGGCCTCGCCCACAACCAGGGTATCGCTCTTGGAACCGGAATCGCTTGCTGTCGAATCCGTAGTGGTTTCGGCGGAGCTGTCTGAGGTATCCGTCGAGGTAGTCTTCCCGCATGCGGCGAGGGTGCCCACTACCATTGTGGCCGCTGCTGCCAGCGCCAGGGCACGTTTCCATGATTTTCTTTTCATGTGTCCCTCCATAAAAACAGAGAACAATAAGTAACATCTATCCTGCATGAACTGCACCGTTGCGCGGTCGCAGGTCATGCCATATTGTAGGCGTCCGGCGGTTTGAAATCAAGAAAAAAAGTATACCTTTTCCCGCCGCCGGGTTTTGTGGAACCGGTACCAGACCTAAAAATACTGGCCTTCGCGATTTCTAAAAAATTTATAAACTCAATGAATGTTCAAAAAAAGAGACAGCCCACCGCCATCGGTGCAGCTGTCTCCATTGACAGTCATGAATAATGCAGACCTATTTCAGAAGGGCGTCGGCGCACTTCTCCGCCTCATCGAGAACAGAGGCGAATTTGTCGAGGGCCCGGTCCACAGGCTCCGGCGTCGAGAAGTCGACTCCGGCGTGCTTCAGCTCATCGAGCGGGTCCAGGGAATTTCCCATGGAGAGAAACTCGAGATATCGCTTCACATTGCCCTCTGCTTCCCCGGCCGCTTCCTTCCGGATGCCCTCGGAAAGGGCTACGGCTGCGGAATAGGACGTCGCGTACTTATATACATAGAACGGACGGTAGAAATGAGGAATCCGGGCCCACTCATAGGCAATCTCGTCATCTATCACCATATCGGGTCCGAAGTAGGTCTCGTTCAGTTTTTTATATATATCACACAGGTACTGGGGCGTCAAGGCATTTCCTTCTGCCACGGCCTCGTGGATGGTCTTTTCGAACTCCGCAAACATGGTCTGACGGAAGACGGTTCCCTTGAAATTTTCGAGGTATTGGTTCAGGTACTCGAGCCGTTTCTGAGGATCAGAAGTCTTCGTCAGAAGATTTTCGATCAGGAGGTTCTCGTTGCAGGTCGAAGCCACCTCGGCCACGAAAAGGGTGTAGTTTGCATACGTCGAAGGCTGGTGCTTGTTGGAATGCCAGGAGTGCATGGAGTGGCCCATCTCATGAACGAGGGTGGAAACGGAATTCAGGTTTCCCGTAAAGTTCATCATGATATAGGGCTGGGTGAGATAGCCTCCGGCCGAATAGGCCCCGCCCTCTTTCCCGACGTTGGGGAAGACATCGATCCAGCCCTCGGAGCAGCCCTTCTTTACAGTGTTCAGGTACTCATCCCCGTAAACCTTCACGGTCTCGAAGAGGAGGTCTTTCGCCTGCTCGAATGTGAAGTGCTCCGGCGTCGAGGGAACGAGAGGGGCATAGATATCGTAGAAGTGGAGTTCATCTACTCCAAGAAGACGTCTTCTGAGGCGGACATAGCGGTACATGTCGGGAAGATGGCGATGGACAGCCTCAATGAGGTTCGTATATACAACAGCCGGCACCCGCTCTTCCGCTGCGGCCATTTCCCGCGAAGAGTCGAAGTGGCGAAGCTTTGCCTGGGCCACAGCACTCTTCACGTTGCCGGACATGGTGGAAGCGAAGGTATTGATATGACCCTTGTAGCCTGCATAGTAGGACTTGAAGACATTCTCGCGGAGGACACGGTCCTTGGACTCCTCCAGGGTCGTAAACGAAGCGTTCGTGACCTCGACATCATTTCCGTCCTTATCTTTCGCGGGAGCGAATGTCATATCGGAGTCCTCAAGGGAGGAGGCAATCTGCTGGGGAGCAGCAAGCACCTCCCCGAGGGAAGCAAGGATCCGCTCCTCCGGTCCGGTCAGGGTGTGGGCCTTCTTTTCTGCGAGCCGCTCGAGAAGGATGCGGTAGGAGGCAAGTTTTGCGTCTTCAGTCAGAGCTTTAATCGTCTCCTCCGGAAGCGCCAGAAATTCCGGCTCCGCAAAGGAGGTCACCGTCTCATAGCGGACGAACATCCCCATGGCCCGGTCCTGCATGGACTTGGAAGCCTCTTCCCTCGTGTCCTCGCTGTGGCGGAGGTAGGCATACTGGAAGCACTTGTCTGCCCGCCGCTCGAAGTCGTCCGATGCCTCAAGGAAGGCAAGGAGGCTGTCCGCCTGGCCCAGCTTTCCGGCGTAGTCCGCGAAGCCGTCCACCTCAGCGGAAATCTTTTTGAAGTCCTCTTCCCAGGCCTTGTCGTCCGGGTATATCTTCGTCAGGTCCCACATGTAGGCCCTGTCCATGTCTTTTCTTTCCTGCAGTTTTTCTGCCATCTTTTCTCCTTCCGTAAATTGCATCACACGGGCACCGGCATCATCCGTGAACGTCCGCCCGCAATATTTTCACAAAGCACTCCCAAGTTTAGGCAAAGAGAGAAGAAAAATCAAGACAAGGGCATTCCCGGCTTCTCACCGGCCCCGGCAGACCGCATTGCATTTCCTATGGCATTTCCGTCCCACAACCGCTATTATAGGAAAGTCAGTGAAAAATATGCGGTTTCCCACACAGGCCTGCAGAATAGCCGGACCGGAAACCGGAAAAGTATCCCGGAGGAAATGTATGACACCCGAACTGGAAAAACAGAAAAAGACCATCTACGACACCCTGACAGAGTGCGAGAAGTACACCCACGCTGTCCACGTCCTGAATTTCGACGAGGAGACCATCTGCCCTGAAGACGCCATGGAGGAGCAGGGGGAGCTCATCTCCTTCCTCTCGAACAAGGCCTTCGTGCTGACCAAGGACAAGGCTTTCGAGCAGGCGGTCATCACCCTTCATGAGAATAATGCAGAGCTCGATGACTCCGACAAGCCTTTAATCGACCGCCTCTACCGGGATTACCTGCAGACGAAGAACGTCACGCCCGAGCAGGACCTTGAATTCAGAAAGGTCTACTCCAAGGCCTTCGTGAACTGGCTTTCCGCAAAGAAGGCAGCGGACTTTTCCCTCTTCAAAGATTCCCTTGCGAAAGTGAAGGAGACCCAGATGAAGGAAGTCTCCCTCTGGGAATATGAAGGAGAGAAACCTTCCACTCCTTACAACGCTTTACTGAATGCCTACGAAAGGGGCGTTACAACAGAAGACCTTGACAAGGCCTTCGGGGCCTTCAAGGACCGCATGACCCCGCTCCTCTCCGAGATCAAAAAGAGCAAGAAGAAGATCCGCACGGACTTTCTTTCAAGAGAAGTCACAGACGAGCAGCAGAAGCAGATGGCGGAATACCTCCTTCACCTCATAGGCTACGACATGAAGCGCGGGGCCTTCACGACGACGGAGCATCCCTTCACGGATTCCCTGGGCAGAAACGATGCCCGGGTCACGACCCATTATTATCCTACAATGTTCCTTTCAAGCATGTTTTCTATCGTCCATGAAGGCGGCCATGCCCTCTTCATGCAGAACCAGCCCCGGGCTGACTTCGACCATTTCGTAAACGACATGCAGACGAATGCCATGCACGAGTCCGTCTCCCGCTTCTATGAAAACCGGATCGGGCGGTCGAAGGCCTTCATCCACCTGATCTACCCCAAGTGCTGCGAGATCTTCCCCCAGGTGTTCACGGATGTCTCTGAGCAGGAACTCTACGAGGCTGTAAACGTGGTGGAGCCCTCCCTGATCCGGACGGAGGCGGACGAGTTCACCTACACCTTCCACATCATCATCCGCTATGAGCTCGAGAAGGAACTCGTAGACGGGGGCCTCACTGTCGACGACAAGCTGCCGGAGAAGTGGAACAGCCTCTACGAAAAGTACTTGGGAATCCGACCGGGGTCCGATAAGGAAGGCATCCTGCAGGATGTCCACTGGGCGGACGGATTCGGCTACTTCCAGGCCTATGCCATCGGAAATATGTACAATGCCATGTACTATAACCGTATGAAAGAGGACCTGGACATCGACGCGGAAGTAGCTGCCGGGAACTTCGGAAAGATCAACTCCTGGATGGCAGACCATGTCTTCGCCAAGGCCAACTACATGGCCCCCAAAGACTGGATCAAAGACATCACGGGAAGAGACTTCACCCCTGACGACTTTCTTGACTACCTCACCGAGAAGTACTCAAAACTCTACGAGCTCTGATTCTCTGAAATCCCAAGCGCATCAAAAAAGGCTGTCTGCAGAATTTGCAGGCAGCCTTTTGCATTGCATATGGAGTTATTCGTCGGAATCGGAATCCGCAGGCAGGGCATCGGCATCCTCGTCCAGGTTGATGACGTGCTTCGCGTCTTCCATGTCCATCTCTCCGATCTTCTGCATGCGGCGGGTGATGAGGCGGGTGCGGGACTGGAGCTTGTCCGTTGAGGACATGGCCTCGGACAGCTTCTTCTGGGTCTTTTCGACTTCGGCGTCCATTTTCGTGAACTGGGCCTTGATGGCTTCGAGGAGCTTCATGACTTCGAAGCTCTTCTTCGAAAGGGCCATATTCCGAAAGCCTGCCTGCAATGAGTTCAGGATGGCTGTGATCGTGGTCGGTCCGGCAATCAGGATGCCCATGGCCTGGCACTGCTCCGAGAGGTCATTGATGCGTAGAACTTCCGCGTAGAGGCCTTCCGTGGGCAGGAACATGATGGCGTAGTTCGTGGTCTGGGGCGGGGCGATGTACTTGTCCCGGATAGTCCGGGCCTCGGTGAGAATGCGGTTCTTAAGCTCTCCGACCGCTGCTTCCACAGCTTTCGGATCCCCGGCCTCTGAAGCATCCAGGATGTGGTTATACAGGTCCGAAGGGAACTTGGAATCGATGGGCAGGTAGACAGAGCCCTTGCCATCCTCCGGGGCCGGGAACTTGATGGCGTACTCAACCCGGTCGGAGGAGTTCTTCTTCGTCGCGATGTTTTCCTCATACTGGCCCGGCGTCAGGGTCTGCTCCAGAATCCGCCCCAGCTGGACCTCGCCCCAGGTGCCTCTCGTCTTTACATTCGAAAGGGTCTTGTTTAAGTCCGTCACGCCTTCCGAGAGATTCTGCAGTTCTCCCAATGACTTATAGAGCTTGCCCAGCTGGTCCCCCACCTGGCGGAAGTTTGTATCGAGCCGCTCGTTCAGGGTCTTGTCCAACTTCTCGGACACCACGCCCCGGATCTCATCCAGTTTCTTCTCATTCGAAGCCGTGAGCTTTTCCGTCGTATCCGCAAGGGACTTCGTCATGGAGTCCTTCATTCCGGTCAATGTATCATTCTGCAATTTCGATGCGGAAAGCAGCTGGTCCGACTGGGCTTTAAGCCCCCGGTTCAATGTGTCGGACTGGGCCTGCATGCCCTTTGTCAGTGTCTCATTCTGGTTCTGCAGGCCCTTGGCAAGTGTGTCATTCTGGCCCTGAAAGCCCCGATTCAAAGCCTCTGTCTGGGCCTGCATGCTGTTGCGAAGGGTATCCGAAACCTCACTTCTGAGGCGGCTCACCTGCTCCGCACTTGTCTGACTGCCGCTGTCGATTTTCCCCTCGAGACGGGAAAATCCTTCATTCATGCGCTGGGCAGTCTCTTCGATTTTCTTTTCCTGCCTGTCGTCCCCCTTGGGCCGCCGCACGAGATTTACGATGAGAAGCACGATGGCCGCTATGAGCAGGACCAGATTCACAATCTGCACGTCAAAAGGCATAAATTCCTCCCCCTGAAAACTTCCGCCCTGCCTCCCGAATTCCGGAAGGCGGGGCGGTTTGCATTAGTCATAAGAATCACTCGTCCCAGCCGTCGTAGAAGCGGTAGTGGACCATGACCTGGTGGACGGACTCGCCCTCGGAGAGCTCAATGTCCTCCGGGTCCGAAATGGCCGGGAAGTCCGGCTCGTCCTCCTCGAGCTCGACCCGGATCCACTCGGTCATGGAATAGTTCGCGTCGTCAAGGGCCTCGTCCAGGGTCTCCCCGTGGAACTCGCACATCTCAAGGTCGGGGAAGTAGCCCTCGTAGTCATTTTCGGCCACCTTTTTCACGACAGCCGGATATGTAAACGTCATATAAGTTTCCTTTCACAGTTCAAGAGCGTGCAGGCATCAGACGGCAGAAATTGCAGGCACGCATTACGTATGTTTATTCTGCTGCAGCGTCGCCCCGCTCCAACACACGGATTTCAGCGTTTCGCCTTGTCGTAGATCTCACCCAGGGCATGGGGAGCCGCATTGTGCTTGGAGAAGAAGATCAAGAGCACCAGGGTCAGGGCGTAGGGCAATATCATGATGAGGTCGGAGTAGGCCGTGGGAAGGCCTGCTGCCAGGACGATTTCGGAGCCGGCACTCCGGGCAAAGCCGAAGATCAGGCAGGCAAAGAGGGAAGGCAGGATCTCCCAGTTTCCGAAGATGTAGCCTGCAATGGCCAGATACCCGTAGCCCATGTAGATGTCGCTCGAGAACTTGGCGGAAATCGAGTAGGCAAAGCACATACCGGCCAGACCCGAAAGGGCCCCGGACACCATGACCGCTATGAAGCGGGTACGCGCCACATCGCCGCCGGCCGCGTCAACAGCGGCCGGATTGTCCCCGCAGGCGCGGAGATGAAGTCCGAACCGGGTCCGGTAGAGGAAGTACCAGGCGATGACCGCCACGATTATGATTATGACCTCAAAAGGATAGACCTTCGTGAAGAAGGCCCCGAGAATGGGAATCTTCGAGATACCGGGCACGGTAAAGCGGTCGGACACGCCGAGATCGAACTTGTCGGAGGGAGCCCCGAAGGCTGTCCTATTGATGGCCTTTGTGAGGAAGCTGGTCAGGGCCATGGCCAGGATATTTACCACGACACCGGAGATGACCTGGTTGGCCTTCAGGCGGATGCAGAGGAAGGCATGCAGCATGGAGTAAGCGCAGCCGCCCAGCATGGCAAAGAGGAGGGCTATATAGAAGGGGACCTGGGAGTCGCCGCCCAGCTGCTGGCCGAGAATATAGGCCACAAGGGCGCCCACGAAGGCTCCCATACCCTGCAGGCCTTCAAGGGCCAGGTTCGTGATGCCGGATCGTTCGGAATAGATGCCGCCGATGGCCATGATGAAAAGGGGCAGGGTGAAACTCATGCCGTCGATGATGACGGAATTGATTGCACTGATCATTTTTCAGCCTCCTTT
The DNA here is from genome assembly GCA_036343235.1 of Lachnospiraceae bacterium. Lineage (GTDB taxonomy): Bacteria > Bacillota > Clostridia > Lachnospirales > Lachnospiraceae > RUG306. The sequence goes on along the minus strand of JAZASQ010000031.1, from coordinate 9,724 downwards.
CCCGTATTGGCAGCTACAGCTGCTTTCGGCGTCAGCTTTCTGTCCTGCCGCCTCTCCATGCGGCCCAGGAAGTAGGCATTGCAGGCAGATGCCAGGAGAATCAGGCCCGTGACCACCGATGCGATCTCGGACTCAAGTCCGGCCTGGGAACTCATGTAGGCCGAGCCCTTGCTGATGATCTCAATCAGGAAGGAAGCGACAAGGATGCCGACAGGCTCGCTGTTACCCAGCAGGCAGACAGCGATGGCGTCAAAGCCTGTGGAGATCAGGACCTTGGGCTGGATCGAGGCGAAGTAGCCGAGGTAATATGTCACACCGGCAATCCCGGCCAGGAGTCCCGAAATAGCCATGGAGGAAACGATGCCGCGTCCCACGCGGATTCCGGCATAGCGGGCCGCCGTCCTGTTCAGGCCGACCGCCTTGATGTCGTAGCCGTACACGGTCTTGTCCATGACGAACTTCACGACAAATGTGGCGATGAGGGCCAGAATGAAGCCGATGGGGAGGTCGTACTTATAGCCTCCGATTTCCGTCTGGTGGAAAGTCAGGCGGGCCGCGTCCGTGATATTCCTGGACTGGCGGGAAACCGGGTCTATGAAGTACATCTGAATGAAGAAGCTGATGATGTATCTCGCGATATAGTTCAGCATGATAGAGGAAACGACCTCATTGATGTTGAACTTATATTTGAGAAAGCCGATGAGGGCGCCCACTCCCATGCCGGCCGCCGCTCCGATAAGGACCACGAGGATTTTCGCAAGGGGTCCCGGAATGTTTTCGGCATAGCCCACGGTAATCGTGGCGATGAAGCCGGCTGTCAGCATCTGGCCGGAGATTCCGATATTGAAAAGGCCGGCCTTCATGGCAAAGGCGCAGGACAGGGCCGCGAAGATCATGGGGGTCCAGTAGTCGACGTAGCTGGAAAAGTCCGTCAGCTGGGACTGGCCGCCTCCGTATTTCGTCTTGGGGGCAAGGCCGCAGCCCTGCAGGAGGTTGTAGTAGGCAAGGAAAGGATTCTTCCCGAGAATCAGGATCACAACGGCCCCGAGCAGGAGGCTGGCAAGGACGGAGATGACAGCGACCTTCAGGAAGTTTTTGCTGCGCTGGTTCATGACTTCTTCACCCCCATCATATATTCGCCGACCTCAGCTGTCGTGAATTCTTCCGCAGGGGCGATTTTCCCGAAAGAGCCGTTATAGATGACGGCAATCGTGTCGGAAAGCTGCATGATCTCATCGAGCTCCAGGGAGATGAGAAGCACGGCCTTGCCCTTGTCCCTCTCCTCGAGAATCTGCCGGTGGATATTTTCAATGGCCCCAATATCCAGGCCCCGCGTGGGCTGAACGAAAATCGTAAGCGGAGCGTCCTGCTCTATTTCCCTGCCCACGATGGCCTTCTGCTGGTTCCCGCCCGACATGGAGCGGACCATGGTCTCATTGCCGTTGGCCGAGCGGATGTCGTACTTGTCTATGAGTTCGTTTCCGTACTTGTGAAAGACCTGCCTCTGGAGGACGGATTTCTTCTGGAAGGGTTCTTTATAATAATTTCGAAGAGCCAGATTGTCCTCAAGGGAAAAGTCCAGCACGAGGCCCACCTGCTGCCGGTCCTCAGGGATATAGGAAAGGCCGGTCTCAGCGCGTTTCCGGACGTCGAAATGGGTGATGTCTATGCCGTTTATCTCTATGCTGCCCTTCGCTGCCTTCATGAGGCCGGCAACGGCGTCAGCAATCTCCGTCTGCCCGTTGCCGGAAACGCCGGCGATGGAAAAGATTTCTCCTGCCCGGACCTTGAAGCTGACCCCCTTCACGACTTCAAAGCCGTCTTCATTCTCCACATGGAGGTTTTCGACATCGAGAACAGTGTTGCCGGCTTTCATGGGCTTCTTGTCAAGAGTCAGCTGGACTTCGTGGCCCACCATGAGACTGGCCATTTCTTTCGCATCCATGCCGGCCACGTCGTAGACCCCGACCAGCTTTCCCCTTCGGAGAATGGCGCAGCGGTCAGCGACCTGGCGGATTTCCTCCAGCTTATGAGTGATGAGGATGATGGTCTTGCCCCCGTCCCGGAGGTTCCTGATGATCTGCAGGAGGGACTGGATTTCCTGGGGCGTCAGCACCGCTGTGGGCTCGTCGAAGATCAGGATCTCCGCCTTCCGATAGAGCATCTTCAGGATTTCCACCCGCTGCCTTGTAGAGACATTGACGTCTGAGATCACATCCGTGGGATTGACCTCGAGACCATACTGCTTCGAAATCTCCGCCACTTCCCGGTTCGCCCGCTTCATGTCCACATAGGGGAATATTCCGGCTGCCTTCTTCACCGGCTCCATGCCGAGGACGATATTCTCCGCGATCGTGTAGTTCGAGACCAGCTTGAAGTGCTGATGAACCATGCCGATGTTGAGACCGGCCGCGAAGGATGGGCTTTCGATCTTTTCTTCCTTCCCCCGGATGATGATCTGCCCTTCGTCAGGCTCATACATGCCGAAGAGCATGCTCATGAGGGTGGACTTGCCGGCCCCGTTCTCACCAAGCAGGGCGTAGATTTCGCCCTTCTTCACCTGGATCGTGACGTCGTCATTGGCCACGATTCCGGGGAAGCGCTTCGTGATGTGCCGCATCTCCACAATGTAGGGATTCTCTGCCATGCTGTTTCCTCCAAGAAACACCAGCCGAAAGCCCAAGCCGGATTTCTTCGAAATCCCCCTGCCCGGGCCTCTGCATGAAAGAAGAGGTACCGCAGCCTTCATTGGCCGCAATACCTCTTCATTATAAGTAAATGGCGTGATTTTGTGAAGAATGAAAAACCGCCCGCCCTGCGATTTTACATTATTATGATCAGTTCAGGGAAGCCTCGAAGTCCTCAACAGTTGAGCCGAAGTTCGAAGCGGGAACGATGGAGCCGTCCTTTACCTTGGCGAAGGCTTCGTCAATCTTTGAGATGGCGTCGTCCGTGAGCTGGCAGCGGCCGGACTCGGAAACATAGCCTGTAGAATCCGTGTCAGCGCCGAGCAGGGCATTGTCTCCCTTGAAGGAGCCGCTTGCGACGTTCTCGAGCTGGAGGGTGACATTCTTGTCCATAATCTTCAGGGCGGAAGTCAGGACGACATTGGCATCGCCGTTGGCCCCGTCGTCGTACTGGTCGACATCGCAGCCGATGACATAGACGCCCTCAGCCTCTTTCGCTGCCGTGAAGACACCGTTGCCGGAACCGCCGGCTGCTACGAAGATGACATCGCAGCCTTCCTTGATGAGGTTCTGGCCGACAGTCTTTCCGGTAGCTTCATCGGAGAAGGAGCCGACGTAGTTGCCGCCGACATTGGCATTCGTGACATCCGTGCCGGCATAGGAATCGAGCTCTACGCACTCAGCTGTCGTGCCGTAGGTCTTGTTCGCATAGATGACGCCGGACTCAAAGCCGTACTGGTAGTTGACGTTCGAAGGATAAGCGATGCCGTTTACGACAGCGACTTTTCCGGACTTCGTGGTCAGAGCTGCTGCAACGCCTGCGCAGAAGCCGGACTCCTGCTCCTTGAAGGTCATGGCGTAGATATTGTCAAAAGGAGTGTCCTTGGAGGAGCCGTCCGCATAGGTGGGGTCACTGTCCACAAGGATGAACTTCACATCGGGGTTTGCGTCTGCGATATCGCCGATGCCTGCGAACTGGAAGCCGCAGCATACGATGACGTCATAGTCAGCGACAATGTCGGAAACCGTCTGGATGCAGGCGGCTACATCACCGGTCTCCTCCTTGACGGGAGTGACGGTGGAATTGGGGGATTCCTCTATGAACTTCAGAATACCGTTATAATTGTCCTCATTGAAGGAGCCGTCGTCCACGCCGCTGGGGGAAGAAACGATGGCAATCTTCAGGCCCTCATCGGACGAAGTATCTGTGGAAGCCGCTGTGTCGGACGAAGTGTCTGTGGAAGCATCCGTCGTCGTTTCCGCAGATGCATCGCCTGCAGAATCTGCAGAATCCGTTGAGGCGGAACCGCAGCCGGCGAGCAGGGTCATGCCCATCGCTGCCACACAGAGCAGGCTGAGTAGCTTTTTCTTCATAAGAAATCCTCCTTAATCATAAAAAGAGGCCCTCGCCGGGGACTTCCCGGGAAGGCCGCCTTTGGCTTTCCGTATTATCACACAATGTTCATTGAATTTCTACGGCACTTTTACCAAATATAGATACCGTTGAAATTCGACTATTCTGCAAAATTCCGGACCATGTGCTCGACGATATTCGCGCAGTGGATGGCTGCCTTCCCCTCGAAGGTCTCATAGGACTCGGTCACAGACTCGTCCGCCTTGTCGGAAATGGCCCGGATGATGACGAAGGGGATATGATTAATGTAGGACGCCTGGGCAATGGCAGCCCCTTCCATCTCGCAGCACATGGCTTGGAAGGTATCCCGGATCCAGTCCTTCTTCTCTCTCTTTGAAATGAACTGGTCCCCGCTGGCAATCCGGCCTTCGAAGACGGAGACATCGGGAGCTGCTTCTTTCACTGCGGAAACCGCTGCCTGCCGCAGCTTTTCGTCAGCCGGGAAGGATGCGGTCCCCAGCTGGGGAACTTCCCCGGGCTTATAGCCGAAGACCTGGGCGTCCACGTCGTGGTATATGGCGTCCGTGGAAACGACGATGTCCCCGATATTGATTTCATTGTCGAGGGACCCGGCCACACCGGTATTGATGACAGCGTCCACATTGAAGCGGTCAGCAAGAATCTGGGTGCAGCAGCCTGCATTGACCTTGCCCACACCGGACATGACGATGACGACATCCGTATTTCCGATCTTTCCTTCGCAGAACTCCATGCCGGTAAAGGTGGACTTTTGGGCCCCCTCCAGCTTCGCCTTCAGGGTCTTCACTTCCACATTCATGGCGCCGATGATTCCGATTTTCATATTATTATTCTCCTTTACTCAGGATATACGAGGTGGGCATCGTCAATTCCGTACAGGGTATTTTCAAGGTAGCGCTTGGCCAGGAAATGGGCCATTCCGAGATTCTGGTCCAGGTAGTTGCCGCAGTCGCGGGCCGCTGCCCCGGGGATGTCCCCTTCGAAGTCCCTGATGAATTCAAACATCTTCGTGACGAGGGGAGCGACGTCCTTTGATGTAAGATCTCCTGCCAGGAGCATGTAGAAGCCGGTCCTGCATCCCATGGGGCCGAAGTAGACGACCCTGTCCGCCCACTCTGGGTCGTTCCGGAGGAAGGTGGCCCCCAGGTGCTCGATCGTGTGCATCTCCGCTGTGTTCATGACAGGTTCCCGGTTGGGGGCCGTCATACGAAGATCGAATGTGGTGATGGCTGCGCCGTTGTAGTGGTCCACCCGGGAGACATAGACACCCGGCTCCAGTTTCAGATGGTTGATGGTAAAGCTCGTGATTTTTTCCATGACGATTCCTCCGGAAAATATATCCTATTTGTTTTTGTGTGCTATACGCATTGCGTGCTATCTTTAAGTCCAGACCTTTGCCACTGCTTCCAGGGTTTGCGCAAAATTCGCAATCCCGCATCAGGCCTTGGCTGCTGCGTCCAGAGCCTGCTTAAGGTCTGCAATCAGGTCTTCCTTGTCCTCCAGGCCGCAGGAGATGCGGATCATGCCGGCCGGAACGCCTGCAGCAAGAAGCTCCTCGTCGTTCATCTGTCGGTGGGTGCTGGTCGCCGGGTTGAGACAGCAGGTCCGGGCATCGGCCACGTGGGTTTCAATGGCGGCGAGTTTCAGGTGCTTCATGAAGTTTTCGGCTGTCTTCCGGCCGCCTTTAAGTTCAAAGGAGACAACTCCGCAGCCGCCCTTCGGCATATATTTCTTTGCAATTTCATAGTAGGGGCTGGACGGAAGGCCCGGGTAGTTTACATGGGTTACGAGAGGCTGACCCTCCAGGAACTCCGCCACGGCAAGCCCGTTTTCCACGTGCCGCGCCATGCGGACGTGCAGGGACTCAAGGCCCATATTGAGGTAGAAGGCGCTCTGGGGAGAGGCCACGCTGCCGAAATCCCGCATGAGCTGGGACGTGGCTTTTGTAATGAAAGCGCCCTCTTTCCCGAACTTCTCCGCATAGACGATTCCGTGGTAGGATTCGTCCGGAGTCGTGAGGCCGGGGAACTTGTCCTTATGGGCCATCCAGTCGAACTTTCCGCTGTCCACAATGGCGCCGCCGACATGAACCCCGTGGCCGTCCATGTATTTCGTTGTGGAATGGGTGACGATGTCCGCTCCCCACTCGATGGGGCGGAGATTGACCGGGGTCGGGAAGGTATTGTCCACAATGAGGGGAACGCCGTGGGCGTGGGCGGCCTTGGCGAACTTCTCGATGTCAAGTACCGTCAGGGCAGGGTTCGCGATGGACTCTCCGAACAGGGCTTTTGTATTATTCTGAAAAGCTGCGTCAAGCTCCTCCTCCGTGCAGTCGGGGGAGACAAATGTGGACTCTATGCCCATTTTCGCCATTGTCGTCTTGATGAGGTTATATGTCCCCCCGTAGATGGAGGACGAAGCCACGATGTGGTCGCCCGCCTCGCAGATATTGAAGAGGGCGAAGAAGTTCGCAGCCTGGCCGGATGACGTCAGCATGCCGGCTGTCCCGCCCTCCATAGCTGCAATCTTTGCCGCCACGTAGTCGCAGGTCGGGTTCTGCAGGCGGGAGTAGAAATAGCCGGACGCCTCGAGGTCGAAGAGCTTTCCCATGTCCTCGCTCGTATCGTACTTGAAGGTCGTTGACTGAATGATGGGAATCTGGCGGGGACCGCCGTTCTCCGGTGTATAGCCGGCCTGCACGCACTTGGTTCCGATACCTGCATTCTGAAGATCCATTGTTTCGCTCCTTTATGAATAATGTAAACCGTTCGTCATTCCTTGGAAATGCTCTCAATGGTACTGATCAGCTGGTTCAGCTCCGCAGTAATATCGGAGGACGCTTTCGACATATCGGTGGCCAGTTTCTGGACTTCTGTAGCCACAACAGCGAATCCGGCCCCGGCTTCTCCGGCCCGGGCAGCTTCAATGGAAGCGTTCAGGGCAAGGATTTTCTGCCGGCCGCCGAAGTTCGTAATGCTGCTGTTGACTTCCTTGATGTCGGCAATCTGACCGGCTGCCTTTGCAATGCCGTCCTCCATCTTCTTCATCATTTTTCCGTTCGTGACTTCTGTATAGCAGGAACGGATATACATATTCAGCACATCCCCCAGGAGGTGAGCGGAGGCGTCAATCTCTTCCGGTGTTTTGATGGTAACCTTCTTCAGGGCCTCGATATACTTGTCCTCGTCTATTCCCAGCTCCCGGGCATAGGCGCGGAATTTTTCCTCATCCGGCTTCTCAGGAAGGACCTGGCCCCCGATCACGCTGCCCAGAACCGTTCCGTCCGAAAGAGTCAGAGGGATGCCGAAATCCATGAGGCCGGCGTGGCATTCATAGACGCCCTCGCCCTCCTGGTCATTCTTGACGCATCTCCTGCAGCCCTCGGCATTGCCCCGGGTGTACTTGATACAGAAATCCGTGAAATTGATGCAGTCGGAAATGTACTCCCCGTCAGCGCCGACAGCAACTGTGGCCAGTCCTGTCGCCTTCCCCCACTGCACCATTATGTCGTTGAACTTCTGCATGTCACAAAAATCCTGAATTTTCATACCTGTCTCCTCTGTAAAAAAATTCCTGTGTTTTTTCACGCCCCGTATTTTTTCACAAACCCCTCCGCCGGAAGGGGCTTGGAATAGTAATATCCCTGGAAGAAGTCACAGCCGTACTCCCGAAGGCGGTCCGCCATCTCAGCTGTTTCCACGCCTTCAGCTGTCACGGTGAAGCCGATCTTGTGAAAGGCCTGCACCATCTCCGGCAGGATATTCTGCTCGCCCTCAAGACTGGAACGGACGAAGGAGATATCCAGCTTGATATTGGAAAATGGATTGCTGATGACCCGGGAAAGACTGGAATAGCCGGAGCCGAAGTCGTCAAGCACGATCTGGAACTGATTCTTCCGGAAGGCATTGATCTTCTCCTGCAGGGAATTGTCCGCGATGTAGGCCTCTTCCGTAATCTCAAGATGTATGCTGTTCATGGATATGCCGGAACCTTCAACAATCCCGGCAAATTCCCTGGAAAGATTCAGATTCACGAACTGGCCCGGGGAAACATTGACATTGATCCACTGCAGGCCGGGGATGGATTCCTTCTGCAGAAAAGCGCAGGCTTTTTCCAGCATCTGCCGGCCCATGCCTTCAATCAGGCCTGTTTCTTCGGCAATGGGAATGAAGTCATTGGGGAAAATCCAGCCTTCCTTTTCGTCGTAGAGCCGGGCCAGGGCTTCGGCTCCGACCAGCCGGCCTGTCTTTGCGTCCATGATGGGCTGCAGGAACATGCGGACATCGTTGGCTGCGACTTTTTCATTCAGAATATGGTGGACGAGCGTCTTTTTATGAAAGGCATCCACAGTGGACTGGTCTATTATTATTGTTTCATTCTTCTCGGTCTGACAGAGCACGGACTTGATATTCATCTGAAAAAGGTCCATGTCCGTCGGAATGCAGCCCGGCTCCGGCGAAACTTCGACATAGCCCGCATCAAAGTAGAGTTCGAGATGGTTCGCCGTGAAGGGCAGCTCTGTGCGGTGCGAAAAAGCCGGCCGGATATCCGGATTCTTCTTCCCGCAGAGGACGACAAACTGGCCGTCGCCCACATAGAAGGGATAGGTGTCCGGCTGATTCATCAGGAACTCCCCGGCCTGCTGCACGGCCCTGCGGACAACGGAAGGCAGGTAGATATTCCTGAGGCCCATGTAGTTCATGAGGTTGATGCCGTAGACCCGGTGGGTGGCGAACTGGCCGTTTTCAAACATCATCTCCATGCCGTCGAAATTGAAGGAGTTCGCGTTCGCGCTCTGGTAGAGGGATGGATTCTCGACCGCCATGTAGAATAGCAGGAAAATGATAGCGGAGAGGATGTCCGACATCAGAAGATAAGGGAAGAAAAGGTCAATGAGGCCGATGAAGGCCTGCACGGAGATGGCGCCGCCGAAGTAGAGTTTCTCCCGCCGGCCGGCCGTCTCCCGCATCGGCACAAGCAGAATCAGGGCCTCGAAGAAGCAGACGATGAAGATGACCACGTCGATGAAGATGTATCCGGACGTGATGTAGTATCCGCTTTCATCAATAATGTAAAAATTCCCGCTCGCCATTCCCCCGATGGTAAGGACCTCGGCCGAGGCCAGCCCGACCAGGCTGACAATCCGGGCGGAGAGATTCGTCCGCAGGGTGGTATTTACCATGAAGTACTGGAGGAAGACAAAAAAACGCAGGATGTCACAGACATAGAAGCCTGCGTTCAGGAAGATAATGAATCCCATGGGATAGGACAGGATATCCGCATCCACATAGGCCGAGAAGAGATTCAGGGCCGTAGCAAACAGATTGATGACAATGGCCGCTACATACATGCGGCTGTGCTCGACAGGCAGCCGCCGCTCGCTGAAATATGCCGCCAGAATGACCACAAGAAGAATAATGGCAGGAAGTTCAAAGCTGAAATCAAACATGTCATGCTCCCATGATTGCGCCCAAGCTCTTATATTACTAAAACTTCCCACACCTAAAAGGTGTGCTGAACCTTGAAAACTCAATATTTCAGGCAATAAAAAGGCACAGATGCCGTGCCCTTTGCTATAATTGAATCGGCTAAAAAACAAATATATAAAGGAGCGCATCTATGCCGGATTCAATTGTAACACAGG
>JAZASQ010000030.1:0-18391 GCA_036343235.1 Lachnospiraceae bacterium | reverse complement strand
GACGGTGTGGTACTCTAATGTAAGCGCTTACTGTATACGAGGCATTATGCCCCGCAAACAGTGACAACCGGAACGAAAAGCAGCCCTCACGCAGGCTGGCAGGGAAGCGGCTGAATTACATTAGTCATGAATCAGAGGAAAAGCCATGCGCATTCTGCAGCCGATTGAAGAAAAATTCTATAATCCGGCAGCGGTAAACAGGGACGCCCTTCTCTTCAGACGGGCCGATATTCAGGCCCTGCTGATTCCCCTGATGCTGGAGCAGCTCCTTAACTCCCTCATGGGCATGTTTGACACCGTGATGGTGACCAGCGTGGGCAGCGCAGCCGTTTCGGCCGTCTCCCTCGTGGACTCCGTCAACAATCTCATCATACAGATTTTCTCGGCCCTGGCGGCCGGGGGCGTCATCATCTGCTCCCAGTACCTGGGGAGAAACGAGCGGGAAAATGCCATAGAATCGGCTCGGCAGCTGGTCCTGGTGGTGGCTTTTCTTTCCGTCGCCATCAGTATCTTCTGTGCTATCTTCAACCGACCGCTTCTCCGGTTTATTTTCGGCTCCGTAGAAGATGATGTCATGGCGGGAAGCATCGTATACTTCGGGATTACCTTGATTTCATTTCCCGTCTTCTCGCTCTTTTCCTGCGGCTCAGCATTTTTCCGGGCCGGCGGAAATTCCCGCTTTCCGATGATTATTTCCGTCATAGGAAATGCCATGAATATTGCCGGGAATGCGGTCCTGATTTTCGGTTTTGACATGGGGATTGCCGGAGCAGCCCGTTCAACGCTGGCTTCCAGAATTTTCTGCTTTGTTGCCGTATTCATCGCCCTCCGGAATGAGAAAAACGCTATTTTCATCCGCCGCTACCGGACAAAGCCCCATTGGGGTACCATAAAAAGGATTCTGACCATCAGTGTCCCTTCCGGCCTTGAAAACGGCATGTTTCAGTTCGGGAAGCTGGCCATACAGTCCACAGTTTCAACCCTGCCTACCTACGCAATAGCGGCCCAGGCTCTGGCTGTAATTTTCGAGAATGTAAACGGGGTGGCCGGCATCGGCGTGGGGCTCGGCCTCATGACAATCGTCGGACAGACTCTTGGCGCAGGACGGAAAGAAGAAGCGAAGTTTTACATCGTAAAGCTGACAGAGCTTTCCTACCTGGTCATCACAATATCCTGCCTCGCTGTACTTGCCATATCAAAGCCCGTCATGTGGCTGTCCGGTCTCGAAAACCGCTCGGCAGACCTCTGCTTTTCGATGCTCATCTTCATTACCATCGTAAAGCCCCTGATCTGGTCCCCCTCGTTTACGATCCCATACGGGCTCAGGGCAGCCGGGGACGTCCGCTATTCCATGCTTTTGTCATCGGCAACCATGTGGATTTTCCGGGTGGCAACGGTCGTCATCCTGATACGAGTCTTCCATATGGGCCCCCTTGCCGTGTGGATCGGAATGGCCGTTGACTGGTTCGTCCGGGCCATATTCTTTACCCGCCGCTTCCGGGGAGAGAAGTGGCTGAAGCATGAAGTTATCTGAGGACAGTGATTGGAGGACATTTGTTTTTATATCCTGAAAATTGAAAACCTGTAAACAGTTACATGAAGGAGAAAGAAATGACAATCGAAGAAGTAAAGAAGCGTTTTCATGAAATCGGCATCATCCCGGTCGTAGCGATTGACGATGCCAAGGATGCCGAGCCCCTGGGACGGGCCCTTATGCAGGGCGGCCTTCCGGCTGCTGAGGTTACATTCCGGACGGCAGCTGCTGAGGATACCATCCGCACCATGGCACAGAAGTTCCCGGACATGCTTGTCGGCGCCGGCACAGTCCTTACAACAGAGCAGGCGGACCGGGCAATTGCTGCCGGAGCCAAATTCATCGTATCCCCCGGCCTCAATCCCGAGGTGGTGAAATACGTGCAGTCAAAAGGTGTTCCCATGACCCCCGGAATTGCCACTGCCAGTGAGATAGAACAGGCCCTGGCCCTCGGCCTTGACTTCGTAAAGTTCTTCCCTGCGGAAGCCATGGGCGGCCTCAAGACCATCAAGGCCCTGGCCGGTCCCTACAATCACATGGTCTTCATGCCGACAGGCGGTGTCAATACAGCAAACGTCGAAGAGTATCTGAAGTCAGACCTCATCGTCTGCTGCGGCGGAACCTGGATGGTAAAGAAGGACCTTATAAACGGCGGTAAGTTCGACGAAATCGAAAAGATATGCGCTGATGCCGCTGCCGTTGTGAAGAAGGTTCACGCAAAATAATTGTAAGCACATACATTCCAATTGAGAAAAAGGATTGCAGAATATGAAAAAACTTGTCACCCTTGGAGAACTCCTTCTCCGCTTCACCCCTCCCGGTCACCTGAAGCTGATTCAGACCGAGACCTTTGAAGCCATCTTCGGCGGAGCAGAGGCAAACGTCGCCGTCTCTGCAAGAAACTACGGTATTGAAAGCTACTATGTCACGAAGCTTCCTGCCCACGATATCGGAAATGCTGCCGTGAACTCCCTCCGACGCTGGGGCGTGGGCACAGACTATATTTCCCGGGGCGGCGAGCGCATCGGCACTTACTTCTTTGAACGGGGAGCCGGCATGCGGCCTGCCCAGATTGTCTATGACCGCAAGCACTCTTCCATGGCAGAGGCCCTTCCCTCAGACTTCGACTGGGACGCAATTTTCGAAGGCAAGGACTGGTTCCACTGGTCCGGCATCACTCCTGCCCTCTCCCCTACTGCAAGGGAAATCTGCCTTGCTGCTGTAAAGGCTGCAAAAGAGCACGGCGTTCGGGTCTCCGTTGACCTTAACTACCGGGGCCGCATGTGGACCCATGAGGAAGCCGGAGAAGCCATGAAGGAACTCTGCAGGTACTCCGATGTCTGCATCACTTCCGACGACGACGCTGAAATTTTCGGTCTCTATCCGGATGATACAGCAATTCCGGAAGGAAAGCCGGATCTCTGGAACTTCCAAAGTGTGGCTCAGAAGCTGAAAGATACCTTCAGCTTCGATGAAGTCGCTGTCATGCGGCGAAGGACCCTTACGGCCGGAAAAGGCCTCTGGGATGCTATGCTGTTGGATTCTGACGGCTTCCACTGGGGCAAGGTCATGAATATTGAAATCGTCGACACCATCGGCTGCGGAGACGCCTTCTGCGGCGGCTTCATCGCGGCGGAGCTCCTCGGCTACGACGCCCAGAAGCGCCTGGATTTTGCTTCCGCTGCCGGCTGCCTCAAGCACACGGTGGAAGGAGACTTCAATATGGTTTCCGTGGACGACGTTCATGCCCTCATGAACTCCAACGGCTCTGCAGAAGTCAAACGCTGAAAATCCTGACATTTTTGAATACTCACACACAGGAAACGGGCCTACGGCAGACATATTGCCGCAGGCCCGTTCCCGTATTTCTTTTGCAAAAAAATCACGAATCCCGCCCCAGGAAAATATAAGGCGTATTCTGGTATACATAGTAATTCAGCCAGTTCGTATAGAAGGTGTTCGCGTGCCCCCGCCACTGGAGGAGGGGCTTTTCGGTCTCGTCATCGCCCGGATAGTAGTTGACGGGTTTGTGAATAGGAATCCCTGCGGCCAGGTCCCGCTTGTATTCCTTATCAAGAGTCATGCGGTCATATTCAGGATGGCCCATGCAGAAAATCTGCGAGCCGTCATTATTCATGACAAGAAATACGCCTGCATCCGGGGACTCCGCAAGGACCATCAGATTTCCGTTTGCCCGGATCTGCTCCCGGTCGCTCTCTGTCCAGCGGGAATGGGGAGCCATGAAGTAGTCGTCAAAGCCCCGGACCAGGGGCACCCTCCTGTGCTGCACCCGGTGGGGATAGACGCCGAAAAGCTTCTCCGGGAGGTCGTTCTTTTTGATTCCGTAATGATAGTAGAGGCCGGCCTGGGCTCCCCAGCAGAGGTGCAGGGTCGACGTCACATGGGTTTTCGTCCACTCGAGAATTTTCTCCATCTCAGGCCAGTAGTCAACTTCATCAAAGGGCATCTGCTCGACAGGGGCTCCCGTAATGATGAATCCGTCGAAATAGCGCTCCTTCACGTCGTCAAACGTATCATAGAACTTATTGAGGTGGCTAACGGACGTGTGCTTCGCTTCATGACTCGTCGTCATCATGAAAGAGACATTGACCTGCAGGGGCGTATTCGAAAGCATGCGAAGAATCTGCAGCTCCGTGTCCTCCTTCAGGGGCATGAGGTTCAGGATACAGATTTCAATGGGCCGGATGTCCTGGTGGATGGCCCGGCGGTCGTCCATGACGAAAATATTTTCATCTTCGAGAATCTGCTTGACCGGCAGATCGTTTTGAATTTTGATTGGCATATTATTGTCCTCTCCGCAGCAGCTCCGCCTCGTCGATGATTTCAATGCCGAGTTCCTGCGCCTTTGTAAGCTTCGAGCCTGCAGCCTCTCCTGCCACAAGGAAGGTTGTCTTCTTCGAAACGGAGCCCGTGACCTTTCCGCCCCGGGATTCGACATAGGCTGTGACCTCCGTCCGCCCCATCGTGGGCAAGGTCCCTGTAATGACAATAGTCTTCCCGGCAAACTGGCTTCCGGCAGCCGGAGCCTCGGAAAGGGTTTCCATGTTCACTCCGTAGGCCTTCAGTTTTTCAATCAGGGCTTTGTTCTCGGCCTCTGCGAAGTAATCGTGAATGCAGTGGGCCGTGACAGCACCGATGTCCTGTACCCGGGTGATTTCGTCCTCATAAAGGGGGGAGGCAGCGGCCTTCATCATGGCGTCAAGCGAGCCGAAATGGGCCATCAGTTCCTTTGCTGCGGATTTCCCCACGTTGCTGATGCCGAGCCCCGTAAGGAGCTTTTCAGGCGGATTTGAGCGGGATTCATCAATGGCAGCCAGAAGCTTCGTCACATTCTTCTCTCTTCCCATGATACCGGTATCAATCAACGATTCCTTCTTTTCAGCAAGGCCGTAGATATCTCCGACATCTTTTATATAGCCTTCCGCAATCAGTTTTTCAATGTAGACATCTCCGAGCCCCTTGATATCCATGGCGTCCCGGCTGACGAAGTTTATGATGTTCCGTACGAGCTGGGCCGGGCAGGAAGCGGAGGGACAGCGGATGTCCGCCGTATCAGCCTCCCGGACAAGAACAGCCCCGCACACCGGACACCGGTCCGGGATTTTGTAAGTTCTTACACCTTCCGGCCGCTTCTCATGGACAACGGAGCGGATCTTCGGAATGATTTCCCCGGATTTGAAGACCTTCACGGTATCGCCGATGCCTATGTCAAGTTTGTCAATGAAGTCCTGATTGTGCAGGGTGGCCCGGCTCACGGTCGTTCCGCAGAGACGGACCGGGGTGAATACTGCAGTCGGATTAATTCGGCCCGTCCGGCCGACGGAAAGTTCTATGTCCGTGATGACAGCTTCCTTCTCCTCAGGAGGGTACTTATAGGCCACAGCCCAGCGGGGAACCTTGGCCGTATTTCCGAGGGTGTCCCTTTGGGCAAATGAATTAATCTTTACAACCGCCCCGTCGATATCGTAGGCAAGATTTTCCCTCTCGTCCCCGATGGCACATATGGCCTCCCAGACCTCGTCCGCCGTATGGCATACCCGGTAGTTTTCTATGGTCCGGATACCCTTTTCATGCATGTAGTCGTAGGCTGCTGTGTGGGTTTCAAATGTAAGCCCCTTCACCTGCTGCAGGTTGAAGATGAACATATTGAGGCCGCGCTCGGCCACTATGCGGGAGTCGAGCTGGCGCAGAGTTCCGGCCGCACAGTTTCTCGGGTTCTGGAAAACCTGCTTCCCGGCTGCTTCTGCGGCGGCATTCGTCTTTTCGAAGTTCTCCTTCGTCATATAGACTTCGCCCCGTATTTCAAAATAGTCCGGAACATCACCGGAAATGTGCTGCACAATGTCCGGAATGACCCGGGCGTTTGCAGTCACGTCCTCCCCGAACTCAATGCCGTCTCCCCGGGTCTCGGCCAGGGCGAGATTTCCCTTCTCATAGCGAAGGGTCATGGAAAGACCGTCAATCTTGTACTCGACAACAAATTCCGGGTCCTTGAACTGACTCCGGACCTCGGAGACGAAGTTCACAACGTCCTCCTTCGAGAAGACATCCTCGAGGGAGAGCATGGGGACATTGTGGCGGACAAGGACTCCTGCCTCCCGCTTTGCATCTCCGCCCACATGGACAGTCGGAGAAGCAGCATCATAAAATTCCGGGTTTTCCGCCTCGAGCTTCTTTAACTCCTCGAGCATCATATCGTACTCGTAGTCGGAAATCTCCGGGGCGTCGTTGTCGTAGTAGAGCTTATTGTGGTACTCGAGCTCACTGCGCAGAGCCTCTATGCGGTTTTTGATTTCAGTCTTGTCTACCATAGTTTTTTATAAGCTGTTTCCCGGCACGATTTAAAAGCGCCACGATTTGCTTTACAAATCGTGCCAAAACGCAAGGCATAGATCAGACCTTGCAAGTCGTGCCAATTACCATAATTTCTTCCCAAGCTCCACCTCAAGGGCCGACTTTTCTTCTTCCGTAATCTGCCGATACTTCCCGACAGGAAGGCCCTCCAGGGTGAGATTCATAATCCGGATGCGGCAGAGAGAGTCTACCCGGTACCCCAGTTCCCCGCACATACGTCGAATCTGCCGGTTCAGGCCCTGGGTCAGGATAATATGAAACTCCTTCTCTCCCGTCTTCCGGACCCTGCACGGCCGCGTCATCTCACCGAGTTCCGAAAGGTACACACCGGCAGCCATGGCTTTCAGAAATTCCGCCGTGACAGGCTTATTGACGGTCACGACATATTCCTTTTCATGAAACTCCCGGGCCTTCATGATGTCATTGAAGAAGTCTCCGTGGTTTGTAAGAAGCAATAGGCCCGTGGAATCCTTGTCCAGACGGCCGATGGGGTAGATGCGGACGGGGTAATCTATGTAAGAGATTACATTATTCTTCTCACGCTTCTCGGCAGTACAGACGAGGCCTGCCGGCTTATGAAAAAGGAGGAGAACATTCTCCTCCTGACGGGTCAGCTCCTGCTGCCCGAAATATACCCTGTCGCCCGGCAGAACTCTGCTGCCGGGAACAGCTGTCTCACCGTTCAGAGTAATCTGCCCTGCGGCAATCAGCTCATCCGCCTTCCTGCGGGAGCATACACCCGCATCGGCTATAAACTTGTTCAGACGGACGCCGCTATTATTGCTGTCTACAGGCATATCTCATCTCCCTGCAGAAAATAAATTCAAAGGTTTCTGCCCCCGGAACCCCAAATCAACGCAGGTACTCCGTATGGGCGTAGCCGACTTTGTCCGTGGTCAGCTGCACCTGACTCCAGCCGTTTGAGAAATCATAATTCACATGCATTTTTGTGCCTGACTTGGCCAGAGCCAGCTTCGTTGAAGACTCGGACATGGTCGCCCGGATATTGATGGAAGTCGTAAGGGTCACATCCCGGCCCTTTGATGAAGTAACGCCGGCCAGATAGGCGGTCTTCACATACCCCTTCGTTCCGCTGTAATCGACATAGGACCAGTCCCCTTCGTCCTTGAACTTCGTGAGAATAGTGCAGTTCTCAAGCATGGCCAGGGACTGAGAGCTCTGGTCGGCCGCCTGACGGAGGTTGACTCTGTCTGCCGTAATGACCTTGAATCCGGTGGCTTCCAGCTGAGCTTCAGCCGCTGCAGCCTCTTCCTCGGCCTTCTTTGCGTCCTCCGCAGCCTTGGCATCGGCTGCCGCTTTTTCCTCTTCGGCCTTCTTTTCTTCTTCAGCTTTGGCTGCTGCCTCTGCGGCTGCCGCTTCCTCCTGAGCCTTGGCGACCTCTGCGTCCTTCAGGGACTGCTGATAGTTCGTCGCCCACTCCGTGATCTTCTCCTGCAGGGTGGACTCCATGAAGGTCTTCAGATTCCCGTCCTCGATGACAGCCTCATTATACTTTTTCTGTACCTCGGCCTGCAGGGAGAGGACGTCCTCCTGCTGCTCGAATTCCGCAATCATGGTAGCGACCTGGGAATCGACGGGATTTTCATTATTGTTGATATTGTATGTGGAATAGAGATTGTTGATGAAAAGTTTTCCGCTGTCGGGATCCGTCTCCACGTAGAAGAAATCCAGGCCCGGAGCTGCAGTGTCGATACCTCCGAACTTCATGTCCACTGCGACACTGACAAGGTAGGAGCCGTCCGTCAGGCCGTTCTTCGAATAGACCTGATCGACAGTATAAGAATCGATATATTCGCTCATCATGGCGATATAGGAAAGCTCGGAATCGGAAAAGGGTGTAGCCACGGATTTCAAAGTGTCCACGTCATCCGAAGCAACTGCATCATAATAGGTATTCAGAAGGGCATTCAGCTCCGTATTCTCCTTCTCGTCGGAATAGGACTGATAGACGTTCTGAACCGGGTCCGTCTCCACTGCCATAGCGTCAATGCCGGTTCCCAGCATGACCAGCATGAGGCAGCCGACAAGGCCGGCAGCAAAAAAGCGGCGGTATTTCTGAATATATTCAATCACAGCAGACATAAAAACTCTCCATATAAGCAGATGGACTGCCTCCAAAACGAATGCAGTCCCTCCAGAAATGTAATGTTTAATTAAAAATGTGGAAGAAGGGATTCGAACCCTCGGCCTCCAGAGTCGGAGTCTGGCGCTCTATCCAGCTGGGCTACTTCCACACAGTATTCCTTTTCATGACTAATATGTATACCGTCATGTCAGGGAAAAACAGACCGCCGCCGGCTCACCGACCTTTTTCCGACAGCCTGTTTATTCTAGCAATTTTCGTCTCTCAAGTCAACAAAAATACTCTTACATTTCTGTTTAACGATATTGTGAATCACAGTGAGGTGAAAGTTCATCGTTCCACCGCAAGAAGAACTTCGTCCGCAATGGCTTCCGGCGTCAATCCGTCCACCGCAATGCGAATATCAGCTGCCTTTTCATATAAAGGCGCCCGCTCTGCAATCATTGCGGAAATGGAGGTGATGTCGTGCTTCCCCTCGAGGAGGGGTCTCGAGTGGTCTCCCTCTACCCGGGAAAGAATGGTCTCCGGAGTGGCGGTAAGGAAGATTATCGTTCCGTCCGCTCTCATGATGTTAACATTATTCTCATCCTTGACGAGGCCGCCCCCGCAGGAGACAATAGCCGGACCGGCTGCTGCGGTTTCGGAAAGAAGGGCGCTCTCCATCTGCCGGAAAGCTGCCTCTCCCATTGATGCAAAGATGTCATTTATGGACATGCCGGCCCTGCGGACAAGCTCCTCATCCATTTCCACCACGGGCAGACCGGTCTTCTTCGAAAGGGCCTTTACCACAGTACTCTTGCCGGCGCCCATGAAACCGATGAGGTAAATGTGCTGATTTTTTTTCATATAGCAGTGATGTAATAAGCATTAGCCCTGCAGTGCCGTCTGTTCCGGATTTCAGTGTCTGCCTTTCAGGCCTTCTGCAGATTCCGGTGAATGATGCCGATCATGGAACGGCAGTCCTCGTAGGGAAGCTGGCCGGGAGCGCTCACATCTCCCATGGAAGCGAAGGTGATGCAACTTCCGAAAATTTCTCCGCTGAAGCGGGTAATCATGCCTTTCTTTCCCATGGACATGGAAACAAGGAGGGAATCCGGATAGGCAGCACTGAAGCCGGCCGTGGCATAGAGAAGGGTCAGGACGTCCCCGAGGGTCTGCGGCATGACTGCCAGCTTCACAATATCGGCGCCGACGGAATTCATGTCTTCGAGCTGACCGGCCAGGACTTCTTCTTCCTCCGTTACTTCAAAATCGTGGTGGGAAAGAATGACTTTGGCGGAAGAACTACTGTGGACAATGTCAACGACATTCTTCGGATTCTGTACAGACAGATACTCTATATCTGCCATATCGCAGACTCCTGTGGATACGGCAGCGTCAACGGCATTGATATAGGTTTCCTCGTCCCCTTCAAACTGCCCGCCTTCAAACTTCGTGCGGACAGTAAAGAGAAGAACCGTATTCTTCACAATAGCCCGGGCTGCTTTTAAAACCTCTTCAATGGCCTTTGGATCCCCGACCCCCTCGAAGTAATCAGCCCGCCACTCAATCATAGAGATACCGCTGTCGACAAGGTTTGTCATTTCTTCGAGAATCCGCTCTTTCTTCCCGGCAGTAATCGGCACGCAGATGACCGGAGCCTTCCCCCGGTCAAAAGTCACTCCCTTGATGGTAAATCCCACTTCTTCTCCCTCCTTGAAACGTCTCCTATATGGAATGTTTTATAATGCCTGTAAGGGCACATGAAACATACCGCCTGTGCCGGCATCTCAGACCTTGTCCGCGATCTCGTAAACCAGCCGCTCGGACTCGGTCCAGCCCAGACAGGCATCCGTAATGGACTGCCCGTAGGTCTGGTGGTCACTGATCTTCTGGTTCCCTGCAATCAGGTAGCTCTCAATCATGACTCCCTTTACCAGAGAGCGGATTTCATCGCTGTGCTTCCTGTTGTGAAGGACCTCTTCAACTATCCGAACCTGCTGAATATAGTCCTTGCCGGAATTTGAGTGATTCGCATCGACAACTGCTGCCGGATTCACCACATCCATCTTCTCATACATCTCATAGAGACGGATCAGGTCCTCATAATGATAATTCTGGGTGTTGTTTCCGTGCTTACTTACTGCCCCGCGCAAAATTGTGTGGGCCAGGGGATTTCCACTTGTCTCAACTTCATGGCCGGAAAAAACGAAATGATGGGGATGTTGGGCCGCATATACTGAATTCAGCATGACGGAGAAGTCCCCCGAAGTCGGATTCTTCATGCCGCTTGCCACATCAAAGCCCGAAACCGTAAGCCTGTGGTGCTGGTCCTCCACGGACCGGGCCCCGATGGCCACATAGGAAAGAAGGTCCTCTACGTAGGGCCAGTTCTCGGGATAGAGCATCTCATCTGCTGCCGTAAGACCGGTCTCCTTAATGGAACGGATATGCATATGGCGCATGGCCATGAGGCCTTCCACCATGTCCGGTGCCTTCGTAGGGTCGGGCTGAGACGCAATACCCTTATAGCCCTCGCCCGTGGTCCTGGGTTTGTTCGTATAAATGCGGGGAACAATCAGGACCCGGTCCTTCACCTTCTCAGCCACGGTAGAAAGGCGGCTGATATACTCGATGACCGCGTCTTCATTGTCCGCACTGCAGGGGCCAATGATGACAAGGAAGCGGTCGTCCGCTCCCGTGATGATATCGGCCACCTCCCGGTCCCTCTTCGCCTTCAGCACCTTCTCTTCTTTCGTCAAAGGAAGCTCTTTTGCGACCCCTTCCGGAGTCGGCATGGGACGGATGTACTTGAAACTCATCTTCTTTCTCTCCTTACGGAACAGAAAATTCTGCCCGGATTTTTGTTCTACGATATCAATGAATATACAAAGTCAGCCTGCTTTAAGAGCTTCTGCTGAAGACCCGCTCCCGCACATACTCCACGGGCATGTCCTGTCCGGTCCAGCACTTAAAGGAAGCAGCCCCCTGGTAGAGGAGCATGTCCGCCCCGTTTGAAGTCCGAAGGCCTCTCTCCCGGGCTGTCCGAAGCAGGGTCGTCTCCGCAGGCTCATAAATAATATCATAAACAAATAGTCCCGGCAGTAAAAATTCCTCCGGAACCAGTGATGATGCATCCTCTCCCATTCCTACATTTGTTGCATTGATAAGGACCGTGCTCTTTTTCAGGGAATTTTGCAGGGCATCCGCATCCGCCTGGTCTATTACACGAGCCCGGCAGGGAGTTTGACTATTGATCTTCTCCGCCAATTCTTCTGCCCGTTCAAAGGTCTTTGACTTTCTCTGGAAGATATCAATGGCTGCTGCCCCGTCAACGGCCAACTGGGCTGCAATGGCCGTGGCTGCACCTCCTGCCCCCAGAAGGGTTACATTTTTCCCGATATAGTCGACGTGCTGAAATTTAAGACTTTCCGTCAGACCGATTCCGTCCGTCGTCGTTCCGACAAGGCGGCTGTCATCCATAAATGTAAGCGTGTTCACGGAGCCGGCCACCCGGGAGACCAGAGAAAGTTCGTCCGCCAGAGGAAGCACGTCCCTCTTCAGGGGCATAGTCAGGTTTGCTCCGCGGAAATTCAGCATCCTCAGACCGTCTATGACCGCAGGAAGGTTTTCCGGAAGGCAGTCAAAAGCCAGATAGGCATAGGGCAGATCCAGCTTTTCAAACGCCGCATTGTGCATAGCCGGGGACAGGGAATGGCCCACAGGATGGCCGAGAAGACAGATGAGACGCGTTTTTCCGTCAATCATGGACGTTCCTCCATCCTGTCTCAGATATTCCGCCCTGTGAATACAGGCAGAGTAGCCTTATAAATCCGGTTTCCCAGTTCCTGATTCTTAAAAACTTTCACAAGGGTATTGTTGTAGGTCTGCTTGTCCCGAACTTTCTCGAAAGTCCGGTAAATCTTCGTATAATCCGTGGGCTTGAGCTTCAGTTCCTTCACAGCTGTCCGAATGTCCTTCTTCTCAGCATTGGAAAGGGGTTCCCGGGCTGCTGTCTGAACAGGTGCTTTTACAATTTTTGCTGCTTCTGCCTGCTTCCCCTCAGAAAGTGTCCTGGCAGGAACCGCCGGTTTCTCTGCTGCCCTCTTCCGACCTCCGGTCTTTTTTCCACTCTTTGCAGCAGGTTTTGATTGAGGCTTCTCCAAGGGCTTACCCGGTGCCTTGCTCTGACTCTGGTCAGCGGATTTTTCTGCCTTTTTCTGCTGCCCCTTGTCTTCTGCCTTCTTTGCCCTCTTCTTCCGGGGCTTCACGGGAATATTGCCGCCGATGGAATCCTGCCGTCGGAAGGTCAGGGTCCGGCCGACAAAGTCCTGCTTGTTCCAGAGGTCAAGAACCGAATCATATCCCGTATCCCGGCTGATGACGACAAAGTCCGTCTGATCCGTCGTTCCGACAAGGTAGCCGGAAAGGGCAGCCAGCTGGAAATCCAGATAGTTTTTCCCGGTCCGCTCAATGCGGATGTACTGCATCCGGGCCCCGGACTTCTGCACATCAATATGAAGATTCATTGGAATTGTCGAAGCCGCATTGCTGTAGAAGAGAATGACCTCATCAGCAGGGGTCAGAGTTCCTACTCCTTCGAGGCCGGTAAAATTCACATTTTCATAATCAATCAAATATACGCTCATTTGCCAAAACACCCTTTCGGAATTTTCGTTGATTGTATCACTTGCCGCTTGATACGGTCAAATACGCGAGAATTCCCGCTACAGTCTTCCCGTCCTGTATAGTGAAGTCAAAAATCATTTCCTTCAGTTCCTCAGGTTCAAAGGCTTTCAGGGAAATGGACTCGGCCGGATCCAGTTCCTGGTCTCCGACTTTTCGGATATTCTTCGCCAGGTAGACATCCACCAGCTCATTGCAGAAGGCCACAGTCGTCTTCAGAGAAAGAAGCTTCGTCACCTCATCGGACTCGCAGCCCGTCTCTTCCCTGAGCTCCCGGATAGCCGTGATTCGCGTATCCTCCCCCTCCGTATCCCTGCATCCTGCCGGCAGTTCCCAGGTATAGCGGTCCAGGGCAGGCCGGTACTGACGGACCAGAAGGATCCGCCCGTCCGGCAGAACTGCGACAACAGCCGCTGCTCCCTTCCGATGGGCTACAAAGTCCCAGTGCTCTACCTGTCCATCCGGGAGACGCACTTCGTCATCGTATATGTCTAATATAGAGCCCTTCCGCACCAGGGTCCGGTTGATTCGTTCTACGTGTTCCATAAAGCCTCCCAAAGAGTCTGCTGATAAAAATAAAAAATAAGAATTCTACCGGGCTTCTGATGTATATAAATTCCCGGAAATGAAGAGTGCTCCGCAGATGTCACCATCTGCGGAGCACGATTGTTTGCTCAGCTTATTTTGCGTAATCCGTAACTCTGGATTCTCTGATCACATTGACCTTGATCTGACCCGGATACTGGAGCTCGTCTTCGATTCTCTTCGAAATATCTCTGGCGAGGATCACCATATCGGCATCAGAAACCTGCTCAGGAACTACCATGACACGAACTTCGCGGCCTGCCTGAATGGCATAGGATTTCTCAACACCTTTGAATTCGTTTGTAATCTCTTCAAGCTGTGAAAGTCTCTGGGTATAGGCATCCAGTGTCTCTCTGCGGGCACCGGGCCGGGCAGCGCTGATGGTATCCGCTGCCTGCACCAGAACGGCAATCAGGGACTCGGGGTCCGTATCACCGTGGTGGGCGGCCACCGCATTGATAATGACAGGATTTTCCTTGTACTTCTTGCAGATCTCCACACCAAGCTGGACGTGAGAACCTTCCCGCTCGTGATCCACAGCTTTTCCGATATCATGAAGCAGCCCTGCGCGCTTTGCCACGCGGACATTCACTCCAACCTCTCCTGCGAGAAGGCCGGACAGCCAGGCCACTTCCATAGAATGCTTGAGGGCGTTCTGCCCGTAGGAAGTCCGGTACTTCATCCGACCCAGAAGTTTCACCTCTTCCGGATCGAGGCCCTGCACGCCTACCTCAAGGGTAGCGGCTTCACCGGCCTCACGGATGGAATTGTCCACTTCCCGTTTTGCTTTTTCGACCATCTCTTCGATGCGGGCCGGATGAATCCGGCCATCCACGATGAGCTTTTCAAGGGCCACCCGGGCCACTTCTCTTCTCACGGGATCGAAGGCGGAAAGGACGACAGCCTCCGGTGTATCATCTATGATGAGTTCCACACCGGTGAGGTTCTCGAGGGTGCGGATATTGCGGCCCTCGCGGCCGATAATCCGGCCCTTCATGTCATCGCTGGGCAGCTGAACCACGGAAATCGTGGATTCTGCCACATGGTCGGCTGCGCATCTCTGAATCGCCCCAACCACGATGTCTTTGGCCTTCTTGTCCGCCTCTTCCTTCGCCCTCGCTATGGATTCCTTGATAATCTTCGCAGAATCCTGCTTGGCATCTTCTTCAACGGTCTTGAGTAAGAAATCCTTTGCCTGTTCGGAGGTCAAACCGGAAATTCGTTCCAGTTCCTGTACACGCTGCTTGCTGAGCTCGTCAACTTCGGCTTTCTGCTTCTTCAGCTGTCCTTCGCGTGCGGCAAGTCCCTGCTCCTTCCGTTCCACAGCGTCAAGCTTCTTGTCAAGATTCTCTTCCTTCTGCGCGACTCTGTTTTCGGATTTGGAGACTTCCGCCCTGCGCTCACTGATCTCTTTGTCGAGATCGTTCTTCGCTTTGATCGACTCTTCCTTGATCTCAAGGGTAGCCTCGCGCTTTTTCGACTCGGCTTCTTTCACTGCCTTGTCGATGATCTGGCGGGCCTGCTCTTGAGCCGTGTCCTTCTTCTTCTCATCCTCTTTCGCCCGGATGGAATTCGAAACGGCAAGAGTGACCGGAACAGCTATCACCACAGTCACCACAATGGCGATAATGATTCCTGGCACAGGAGCACCTCCTCTATTCAATTGTATGAATCCTATTGTAATATATGAAAAATCGTAAAACAGTCATAATTACAACAGAAAGAATTGTACCTTTTTGAGGAGGAAAAAGCAATGCTTTGTGTGAGTAAAGTGTGAAAAATATACGCAGAGCGTTTCAGAGCATATCCGAAAAGGAATCATAGGAGAATCCCTTCCCCAGGAGGTAGCGGGCGGTCTTCTCCCGCTCCTTCCGGTCAGCCGTCTCCGGGTCATACCGGCGCTTTTCGAGGAGGCGGCGAATCAGCTCCTCTTCCGAACCCGTATAGGCTTCAGCTCCGGCCTCCCGGATGGTTTCTTTTGAAATCCCCTTCTCCATGAGTTTTGCCGCTATGACCTTCAGAGATTTCGACTCTCCATAGGTCCGAAAATAGGCCTTGGCATACTCGAGGTCATCCACATAGCGGTACTCCTCCATGAAGGCCATCGTGTCGTCGATGATATCCTCCGGGTAGCCGCCCTCTAAAAGCTTCTTTCGCACATCGGCTTCAGTCCGGTCCATCTTCGAAATCAGATGCAGCGCCCTGGTCCGGCAGCGGGGGCGGATTGTGTCCTCAATAATGCTGTCAAAAACAGAGTCGTCTATCTCTCCCTCTTTTAAATCATATTTCTTCACTTCTGACTTATAGAGAAACAGAGTCGTTCCGTTTCCGAAAACGACTCTGATTTTTCCACTCTTTGCAGAAGGTTCTATTGAAAGGATCTCCATCGAACGCTCACTTCTTCTTGGCTTCCGCAGACTCTGCTGCCTTGGCGTCAGTCTTTTCCTTCGCAGGAGTCTTTTCCTTGCCGGATTCCTTCGCGGCAGCCGCCATGGCCGGATCCTGAGGAAGACCGTAATGGTCCCTGATCTGGCTGTCAAGGGTCATCATGAGGTCCGGATGCTCCACAAGGTACTGCTTGGCATTCTCACGACCCTGGCCAATCTTCTCTCCATTGTAAGCAAACCAGGCACCGGATTTCTGAATCAGATCGAGATTCGTCGCAACATCAAGAATATCACCCTCCCGGGAGATGCCCTTCCCGAACATAATGTCGAATTCAGCTTCCTTGAAAGGCGGAGCAATCTTGTTCTTCACGACCTTGATTCTCGTCCGGTTTCCGATGACCTCACCCTGGGACTTGATGGATTCAATCCGGCGGACATCAAGACGGACGGAGGAATAGAACTTCAGGGCCCGGCCGCCGGTCGTAGTCTCGGGATTTCCGAACATGACACCGACCTTCTCACGGAGCTGATTGATGAAGATGACGATGCAGTTCGACTTCGAGATGACTGCCGTAAGCTTCCGCAGGGCCTTGGACATCAGGCGGGCCTGCAGGCCGACCTGAACATCCCCCATCTCCCCGTCAATCTCGGCCTTGGGAACCAGGGCTGCCACGGAATCGATGATGATGATATCCACCGCACCGGAACGGACCATGGTCTCAGCAATCTCAAGGGCCTGCTCTCCGTTGTCCGGCTGGGAAATGTAAAGATTGTCAATATCCACACCGATATGCTTCGCATATACGGGATCCAGAGCATGCTCGGCGTCAATGAAACCGGCAATTCCGCCCCGCTTCTGCACTTCCGCCACTGCATGCAGGGCAACTGTGGTCTTTCCTGAGGACTCAGGTCCGTAAATTTCAATAATACGTCCCTTGGGCAGACCTCCCTGACCCAGGGCAATATCCAGGCTGATGGAACCAGTGGGGGAAGTCTCCACCTTCATATGGGAACTCTCGTCCCCCAACTTCATAACGGACCCCTGCCCATACTGCTTCTCTATCTGGGAAATCGCTGCATCCAGCGCCTTCAGTTTCTCATCTCTGTCAATCGTAGCTGCCATAAATCGGCTCCTTTCACTTCGAACTATTGTTCGGAACAATCAGTATAGTAAACCTCTTCCCTCTTCTTGTCAATAAGGAAATTTATAAAAAATCTTCACAAACTGGTGGAACACAGGAATGCAAAATGAAATGAAAAAGAATCGTCGGATATGACAATAGAATTCTCGTCTGCCATAAGGTATTATAGGTGAGCTCTCCACCGAAGTCAATATAATTGTTAAGAAAGTTTTACATTTTCACTATGTCTGAAAAATCAGCTGTAAAAGATTTGACAACAGGAGCCCCGCTGTCCCTGATCCTGGGCTTTGCCCTGCCCCTGCTCGGAGGCATGCTCTTCCAGCAGTTTTACGGGCTTGTCGACACCCTGATTGTCGGCCGCTTCCTCGGCGTCAAGCCCCTGGCCGGCGTCGGTTCCACCGGGGCCATCAATTTCATGGTCATAGGCTTCGTCATGGGCGTCTGCAACGGCTTTGCCATCCCTATTTCCCAGCGTTTCGGAGCCGGAGATTACAGCGCCATGCGCCGCTTCTATGCAAACGGAATCCTTCTGGCTGTCCTCTTCGCTGCTGTCATGACAACCGTTGTCTCCCTGCTCACGGGAAATATTCTGAACTGGATGAAGACGCCCGACGATATATTCGGCTATGCCTACACCTATATTCTCATCATCTTCCTGGGCATTCCGGCTGTCTTTCTGTATAATCTCACCTCAGCCGCCATCCGGGCCCTGGGGGATTCGAAGGCCCCGGTCTTCTTCCTGATTGCGGCCTCCGTCATCAATATCGTTCTCGACCTCGTATTCATCATTCCCTGCGGCATGGGCGTGGCCGGAGCAGCGCTCGCAACCGACCTCTCCCAGGCTATTTCCGGCTTCCTTTGTGTCCTCTATATCCGCCGCAAAGTCCCCATTCTAGGCATTCAGCCCGGGGAAGGGAAGCCGGACAGGCAGTATATTTCATTACTGATAAAAATGGGAGTCCCCATGGGCCTTCAGTACTCCATCACCGCCATAGGGTCCGTCATCCTGCAGGCGGCCGTGAATTCCCTCGGCTCCCTCTATGTCGCCGCCAATACGGCGGCCGGCCGGGTCCTGATGTTCCTCGAATGCCCGTTTGAT
>JAZASQ010000029.1:0-18725 GCA_036343235.1 Lachnospiraceae bacterium | reverse complement strand
GTCGGCCGGCATGGTATAGTAGCGGAATTCAACTTCCGGTTTTTTCAAGACAGGTGCCCCCTTTTGCAAAAACAATTTTTGCCCTTTTCTGCTAATATAGCAAATATGCAAGTCGAATGTAACCATTTTTGCCCGGAAACTTTGCAATTTTGCCTTACGTGATGGATTTCGCGCTTGCTGTTGGAGGGGGGAGGGCGAAAATGCTAGAATAGAAATATGAAAAACGAGAATTCAATTATCCGAAAAGACATCATCTTCCACGGCCGGGTCCAGGGCGTGGGCTTCCGCTACTACTCCGTCCAGGGGGCCACAGCTCTGGGCCTTACCGGCACTGTCGAAAATCTCTATGACGGGACGGTCCATATGGAGGTACAGGGGACCGAAGAAGCCATTGACCGCCTCATCGTCTTCCTGCAGCAGCGGCGCTACATAGTCATCGACTCCATGGACGTACATTCCCTGCCTGTGGTTGAAGATGAATATTCCTTCCGCGAGAAGGAATCGTGGTAGGGGCGGCCCGCCGGCGGTGGGGCGCATATCAAGCCTTTTGTTGTAAACGGCGCCGCTTTCTCCGGCGGCCAGGTCTCTAAAAAGCCAAAAGAATACAAACAGCGCCCAAACGGGGAATTGCATCCCCGCCCGGGCGCTATTTTTGTTGTGCAGATATAGTTTCCCGGCCTGTGCTGCTTACTGCGCACGCCGCTGAGCCAGCTCCGCATGCAGTTCCTCGACCCGGTCGCGGGACAGGGGATAGGCCAGGTGAAGGAGGAGGCCCTGGATCAGGTAGACGATGAAGGGAATCAGGGTTGCGATGACATAGATGCCGTTCGTCACAGCCGCGTCCTGAATGATGGCTGTGGTGCCGACCTTGTAGCCGACAAAGCCCAGGGCCGCATTGGCGCCGACCCCGGCCAGGGTCTGGCCTACTTTTCGGAAGAAGGAATAGACAGCGTAGCTCGTGCCCTCCTCCCGGTGGCCGGTCAGCTTCTCCTGATAGTCAATGGCGTCGGAGACCATGGCCCAGACTTCAAGGGTGAAGAAGGCGATGCCGAAGCCCGAGGCAAAGAGGATGACCAGGAAGACGTAAGGATTCGTTGTGTGGACTATAAGGCCCACAAGGTAGGCCGCCGCTGCGATATAGGCCCCGATGGCACAAAGCTCCTTCTTGCCGAACTTCTTGATGAGCTTGGTTGTGAAGGGCATGAGGATGACCAGGGGCAGGTAGTTTGCAATCATGATCATGGACTGCAGTTTCGGCGTCCCGAAGTAATTCTTGAAAAGGTAGCCGTTCACGGTCTGCCCGTACATATTTGCCATGATGAGGATCATGGAAGCCAGGGACAGGCTGAGGAAGGCCCGGTTTTTAAAGAGGGAGGCGAAGGTCTTCAAAAGGCCGTCCCTCTTCTCTTCCTTCTTCACCTCGATATTCCGTTCCTTCGTCAGGCGGAAGTTCAGGAAGTAGACTACCAGCATGGCGCAGGCGATAAAGAGGACCGCAGTGAAAAGCTTGTTTCCGGAAAGAACCTTGGCCCCGTTGTCCGCCACTTCATAGACGCAGAGGGGAAGAATGACTGAACCCACGGCCTGACCTATGCCGGCGCCGAAAGTCCGGGCAATGGAAAGAACCGACCGCTCGCCCGTATCCTCCGTCATGACTGTAGCCATGGAGCCGTAGGGGATGTTTACGAAAGTGTAGGCCATCCCGTAGAAGATATAGGTGATGTAGGCGTAGATCAGGTACTGGTTCTCCTTCCACGCCGGCAGGGGCAGGAAGCAGAGAATCAGGGATAATATCATCGGGAAGGAACCGAAGTAAATGTAGGGACGGAAGCGGCCCCAGCGCGTCGGCTTTCTCGAATCCAGGAAGGCCCCCATCATGGGGTCATTGATGGCGTCCCAGATCCGGGCCACCAGGAAGAGAATCACGAGCTTGCCGGTCGTAATGCCCAGCACATCCGTGTAGTACATATTCAGGAAGGCGCTGATGACACCGAAGGCCAGAACACCGCCGGTGTCGCCGAGAGCGTAGCCTATGACATTCTTGGGTGTGAGAACTTTGGACGAGGAAGCAGCCGCTTCCTTTTTCTTGTCAGACATGAATTTCCCCCTTTTAACAAATAGCCGGACCTTTCCCCTATAGAGGAATTATAGACCAGCAGCAGCCGCCTGACAAGATATTTTTTAAGTCTTTTAATTAATCACTCCACCGTGACGGACTTGGCCAGGTTCCGGGGCTTGTCCACGTCACAGCCCTTGCCGACCGCTACATAGTAGGCGAAGAGCTGTAAAGGAATGATAGCCAGGGAGTTTGCAAACCAGGGATTGGTCCGGGGAATGTAGATGACATAGTCCGCCACATTCTCTATGTCCGTATTGTCTTCGTTCGTGACAGCCAGGACATAGGCGCCTCTGGAGCGGACTTCCACGATATTGGAAACCGTCTTCGGCACGAGCTCCGGCTGGGTGGCAATGGCCACGAAGGGAGTGTCCTTCTCAACCAGGGAGATGGTCCCGTGCTTTAACTCTCCCGCTGCATAGGCCTCCGAATGGTTGTAGGAAATTTCCTTCAGCTTGAGGGAGCCCTCAAGGCCGATGCAGTAGTCAATGCCCCGGCCGATGAAGAAGACGTCCTTCTCGGAAATGAAGCGGGCCGCAATCTTCTGGATCCGGTCGCGGTTATTAAGGAGCATCTCAATCTGCTCGGGCAAAGTCTTCAGGTCCCTGATATAGTCCCTGAGCTCTTCTTCAGAGATGCTGCCGCGGACCGTTCCGAACTTCAATGTCAGAAGGTACATGGCCGAGAGCTGGGCGGAATAGGCCTTCGTTGTGGCAACGGCAATCTCCGGCCCGGCCCAGGTGTACATGACGGAATCGGCCTCTCTGGAGATGGAGCTTCCGACTACGTTTACAATGCCCAGGGTCTTTACGCCCCGGTCCTTTGCGAGCCGCAGAGCGGCGAGCGAGTCCGCTGTCTCTCCGGACTGGGATATTATTATCACGAGGTCATTCTTCCCCAGAATGGGGTTTCTGTACTTGAACTCGGATGCCAGGTCTACGTCCACAGGAATCCGGGTCAGGCCTTCAATGACATAACGGCTGGTCATGCCCACATGCCAGGCGGAACCGCAGGCGATGATGTGGATGCGCTCAATGGAGCGGATATCGTCGTCTGAAAGGCCCAGCTCGTCAATGACAATCTTTCCGTCCTTGATGCGGGGGGAAAGCGTATCCCGGACCGCCTTGGGCTGTTCGTTCATCTCCTTCAGCATGAAGTGGGGATACCCGCCCTTTTCAGCTGCGTTGGCATCCCAGTCCACATGGGAGAGTTCCTTCGTAATGGGATCCCCGTCTATGGAGAAGAAGGAGACGTCGGACTTGGTCAGAACCGCGATCTCTTCATTATCAATATAATAGACATCCCTCGTGTAGGAGAGGATGGCCGGTACGTCGGAAGCGATGAAGGAAGCGCCTTCGGCCTTTCCTACAACCAGGGGGCAGTCCTTCCTTACAGCATATACCGTGTCCGGATGGTCGGCAAACAGGATGCCCAGGGCATAGGAGCCTGTCACCCGGTGGATGACCTTTTCTATGGCCTCCAAGGCATTGCCCTCATAGTAATAGTCCAGGAGCTGGGCAACCACTTCCGTATCCGTCTCGGACCTGAATGTATAGCCCTTCTTCAGGAGCTTTTCCTTCAGGGCCTGGTAGTTTTCAATGATGCCGTTGTGGACGACAGCAATGGTCCCGTCCGTATTGAGATGGGGATGGGCATTCGTGTCGTTCGGCTCCCCGTGGGTGGCCCAGCGGGTGTGGCCGATGCCGATGGTCCCGGGCATGGTGGCCCCGTCGTGGGTTATTTCGGAGAGGACATTGAGCCGGCCCCGGGCCTTCTGCACTTCAATCTGCTCTCCGTCGAAAACGGCCATACCGGCTGAGTCATAGCCCCGGTATTCGAGCTTCGAGAGTCCGTTCAGGAGGATGGGGGCCGCCTGGCTGTCCCCGACATATCCGACGATTCCGCACATAGTAAAAGCTCCTTTTCTATCTGTCCGCTACCCCTGCAAGGCAGGCATTTTCAGCGGAGATTCATAAAAGGGCAGGTCAGGCCGCACGCATCGCGTGTAGAACCCGGTCTGCCCTAGATCGTAAAAGCAAAAGCGAAAGCTGGTGATTTACATTAGTAATATACTACTTCACGCTCGTGCCGCTGGCGTCCTCATAGGAGGCGTCGTATTCAACAGCATCAGCTTCCGTGAAGCCTGTCTTTCCGATAATCTCGGCATTGATATTCGATACGGTGGACGAGCACTCGTGGCCCTGCTCCCCGAAGAGGTACTTGTAGAGCTCCTTGACGTTGGAGTCCACCGTGCAGGGTACGACAGCATCCCCGATGGCCTTGCTGACATTGTCCGTCTTCTTGGTGAAGGGATAGCCCGCCGTTCCGGCCAGGGAGTAGTCCTGGACTGCTGAAGCCAGCTGGATGAGCTCCGCTGCTGTATAGGAAGTGGAAATGTCGTCAAATACCGCATCCACAAGGCTGTTCAGTTCGAAGACATTGGCCCCCCGGACCTTTTCCAAAAGCTTCTGGACAACAATCCGCTGGCGGGCCGCCCGGCCGAAGTCCATGGAGGCCGTGTAGCGGAGGCGGCAGTAGGCCGTGGCCTGGACCCCGTCCACATGCTGGGTTCCGGCCTCCACATGGCTTGATTTATGACCCGTGACCTTGACCACCTCATCGATATAGGCGTTGATGCCGGGATGATGTCCGGGAGGATTTACCTCGTCGTCCGTGATTTCAAGATCAATGCCGCCGACCGCGTCCACGGCCTCGGTGACTGCGTTGAAGTCCACGGTCACGAAGTCCTTGATGTCCATATCCAGGTTGCGGTTCAGCATATTGATAGCGTTCTTGGCCCCGCCCCTGGCGTAAGCGTAGTTCGCCTTCCGGTACTTTCCGTTTCCGTCCACGTCCATCAGGGTGTCGCGGTAGATGGACACAAGGCGGATCTCCTTCGTGTCATTATTGATGGAGCAGATCATGATGACGTCGGACTGGCCGGTGTCGTAGTTCCCGTTTGACCGGTTGTCTATGCCGAAAAGGGCGATATTCGTATACCCCTTGAGCGTCAGCTTCGACTCGTCGCTGATCTCGTTCTGCACGGTCTCCCCGATATCCCGGAAGTCGATCTTTCCGAACTTCAGCATGACATACAGGGCGCCCAGCAGGATGATGAGAACAATGATCTCAATGATCAGCAGAATCTTCCGGGCCCGCCTGCGCCTGGCCTTCCTCGACTTCCGCCGCGTCGTGTTTCTTCTCTCGTCAGTACTCACTTTTTTCCTCGGTGAAATATATGACTAATGTAATACCCTGCTCACCCTTCCCAAAAATAGGCAGGGCAGAAAACAGGGAAGGCTTCCATTTAAAAATCATTCATCTGATATTCAGAAGCCCAAACTCGGATTTCCAGAAAAATTGCAATGACTTATTCACTATAGCCGCTTTTTATTTAAAGTCAAGAAGCGAAATGACCATTTCGTCCGCGAAAACAAGGGCTCTGTTTCGAAAAGCCCTATAGGTGCAAGGGTTCTTGTTTTACATTATTCTGACAGGGTGTAATTCGACAATCCCATGGGGAGGTTGGGATTGTAATAGGGATCCCCCTGCCGGATCCGCTTCTTCCACCTGTCGAGAAGGGCAGCATTTGAGGCCTCGCTGCTCGGGGCGCCGCCCTTCGCCCGATAGGCCGTCACGGCCGGCTCGTACACGACTCGCCGGCCCGCTGCCGCCGCTTTGAGGCAGAAGTCCGTCATGATGTCCCGGCCGACAAGGTCCCCGTCAAAGCCCCCGCAGCGCTCATAGAACTTCTTGTCTATGAGGCAATAGGAAAGGTCCACAGCCGAAACGTCCCGCCGCAGGGAAATCCGGCCTTCATAGCCCGGGGAGAGCACGGACTGCCCGTGGCAGGCCGGATAAGCCAGACCGTTTTCATCAAATATGTAGCCGGCATTGTCCACCGCAAGGCCGCTTCCGATGAAGCGGCAGCCGACAATGGCCACATCCGCCTGGCGGAAGACCCCGTAGAGGCGCTCGAGGGCATGGTGTGAGAGCACCCGCACCCCCCGGTCTTTAAGGAGGAGGAAATCGTTCCTGTGAATGTCCCAGCCTGTTCCGTTGTAGGCCACCTTCACAAGGCCCGGCCGGCTCCCCTTTTTGACTTCGGCAGTCAGGCCGAGCCTTTTCAGCGAGGCCGTCACCACTGTCACAGCCTCCCGGGCAGCCTTCCTGTCCTCCTCTTTCTGCCCCTTGTGCAGGGCGGCAAGCTCGGCCGGGTCATCAGGAGTCAGCCCGTCGTCCGGCCTTATATGAAAGAGAAGGCCGGGGATACGGACAAACTTCATCCGCCGGTCAGCGGCCCGAAGCAGGTACTCCCACTCCGGATAGTAGAAAAGCTCCGTCCGGAAGCGCCCCAGGCCCACATAGGCTGCAGCGTTCAAGGCAAAGGAATTCCCGATATAATTCGTCTGCCTGAGGAGCTCGACACTTAAGGCCGGCTTGAAATGGGGATTGACCCGGTCTGCCCCGTCCAGCTCGTCATGGTCTGCGTAGCAGACAGCAAAAGCAGGTTTTTTCGCTGCTTCTGCAGCAATCAGGGAAAGGGCATTCGACGACAGGCGGTCGTGCTGGCCGTGAAAGACATAGTACTGCCCTTTCGCCGTATCGATGGCATAGTTTAAGGCCCTGGCCTTCCCACCGGGTCTTCTCAGGTGGCGGTATATGATCCTGGGATCCTCCGGGAAGAATTCGGAAACGATGCGGCCCAGATCCGCCCCGGGGTTTTCATCAACAATAATGAGTTCAAAATTTCCGTAGGACTGGGCTACAACGGATTCGATGCAGTCGCGGAAGTAGATCCGGTTTGTATGCGATGCATATATAATTATCGAAAACAGGATATCTTCCATATATGTGCATCACCTGTCCGGGACTGCCCCGCTGCTCTTTATCTCCCCATCCGGAAATCTGCCTATTTGCTCCCCTTACCGGAGAACACCACCCCTATGGTCTTGAATATGATTTTTATATCCAGCCAGACGGACCAGTTGGCTATATATTCCGTGTCCATGGCCACGACTTCCTCGAAGTCGCTTACGTCATTCCGGCCGCTGGTCTGCCACATGCCGGTCAGGCCGGGCTTGATGGCCAGGCGGGCCTTGTGGTGATACTCGTAGTTTTCAAACTCCGCTTCAGTGGGCGGCCGGGTACCGACCAGGGACATATCCCCTTTGAGGACATTCCAGAACTGGGGCAGCTCGTCAATGGAATATTTCCGCATGAAGTGGCCGATGGGGAAGACCCGGGGGTCGTTTTCCATCTTGAACATATTGCCCTGCATCTCGTTCTGAGCTGCCAGGGCCGCCTGTTCCTTGTCCGCCCCCACCTTCATGGTGCGGAATTTGTAGAAGGTAAAGCGCCGCCCGTTCTTCCCGATCCGGGTGGACTTATAAAAAATCGGTCCCGGGGACTGGTGCTTGATCTGAGGGGCGAAGATCAGGAAGGCAATGCCGCAGATAATAAGGCCCACAAGACCGCCCAGGATATCCCCGAAGCGCTTGACAAAGGCCTGACGGGTCGTGGCCACCTTCATCGTGGAAGTAAAGACGATGTAATTGGCATAGCGCTCAAGCAGGGTGTTGGCCACAAGCATATTCGAGTAGACAAGGCTGACATGGACCGTGACCCCCAGCTCTATGAGCTCGTTGGCCAGGGCCTCGGAGGAGCTCCGGGTATTCCCGTCTATGAAGACCTCGTCCACGACGTTCTCCCGGACATAGTTTAAAAAGTTGTCCGCATTGCAGACGACGTTCACCCCGTCTATGGTCTCCCCGACCCGGTCCCGATCCACGACGCAGGCCCCGGTAATCTTGAAATCCGAATAGCGGTTGTGGGACAGGTTGTAGAGACAGCGCTCTACATTGTCATTCTCACAGACCACCATCATCTGGGCCTTGTTGACATCGTCCAGCTTGCGCTTCCTTATGACCCTCTTCCAGAGGACCCTGGCCGCATATACGAAGACGATGGACAGCCCCAGGTACATGTACAGAAGGGACCGGGAATAGTAGATGGACCGGCGGATGGAGTACATGTAGATCAGCATGCCGGCAAAGACCGCCACGCAGTGGGTTGCAGCCGCCCGGAATTCCCGGTACTTGTTCCGCCTCAGAATGCCGTTATAGGACTCGGCGAAGAAGACGATGACGATGTCCAGAAGGACAATGACCGCCGCCAGGTTCCGGTAGGCATCCCCGAAGAACTGGTCGTCCGTAAAGAGGAAAGCTCCGCGGAAACGGATGGCATATGCAATTATCAGAGCGGCCAGCAGGCAGACGATATCGAAAAGGGTAAAGTCCAGGTGCTTGACCCAGCTCCGTTTTTGACCTCTATACATGCAGATTTACCACCAGCAGAATAATATGTAACTATTCAGCACACAAAATATAAAAACACGTTGGAGGCTCACATCCAAAAGTGTTTTTATATTTTGTGTGGCCTGGCGGCAAAGCCGCCCGGAACCCCAACAACGAGGATTCCGAAGGAATCCGAGTATGGGGTTCTGAATAGTTATAAGATGATCCC
This sequence comes from Lachnospiraceae bacterium, assembly GCA_036343235.1. Taxonomy (GTDB): domain Bacteria; phylum Bacillota; class Clostridia; order Lachnospirales; family Lachnospiraceae; genus RUG306. The sequence continues at coordinate 10,084 of JAZASQ010000029.1, read as the reverse complement.
GTTCTTCTTCATGAGCTCCCGGGAAGAATCCAGGGAGTCCCGCCCGTGCAGATTCTTGATGGGAGCGAATTCTTTCTCCCGTACGACTTCGAAGGCCAGGGTGTCATTCATCATATGGATCATATCCACGACCAGGGTCTCGAACTTGTAGCCGTTTTCCTTCTCCGGCTTGACGAGCTGCCCTTTTTCATCCATATAGGGAATCTTCTTCTCCACCACATGGACCGGCAGCCGCCGGTCAACGATGGTCTCGAGGGCATCGACCCGGAAGAGGTAGTTGAGTATTACCCCGAAGGCATAAGCCAGGCTCCCGTCCGGATTTTTCAGGGTCTGCATCTCTTCGGTCATGTCATAATACTCGATGATGGACGGCTTTCCGTCGTCCCGGCAGAGGACGCCCAGCTTCTCGTCGGGAGAGTTCTTTCGGATGACCTTGCTGCCGCTTTCCGCCCCGGACAGGACCGTTGCCCCGACGAAGGCCGGGTCGCAGATCTTCTGCAGGGGGTTGTCCACCGCAAAGATATTGATCCACTCAACGCCGGCCCTGTGCAGGTCCTCTAAGTATCCGGCCCGCTTCAGGGAGGCAAACCAGCCCCCGTTCCCGTTCGGAGACGTGGCCAGGCGGCCCGGCCCCTCCATCAGGAGCTTCCCGTCATAGTCCACGGCCGCCGCCATCTGCTGAACGAAAAAGTGAACAGAGGCCTCCGGATAGCCGAAAAACCCATGTTCCCTGAAAAAGGCCCGGGTATCGGCGTCGTTCTTTTCGGATGTCATGATATAGAGGGGAATCACGGTCCCGCATTCCTTCACGACCGCCTGCAGATTGTTTATGAGGCACTCGAAAAGATAGAGGGTCCTGGTCTCGCCGACATTGAGTTCCCCCTTGGGCCGGTCAGACCCCAGACGGGTCCCCATGCCTCCGGCCAGGAGCAGGGCTGCCACTTTCCCTTCAGCCAGGACTTTCCTTCCGGCCTCTTCGAATTCGCTCCGGCGCTTTTCTATTTCCGCGATGCTGACCGCCCCCATGGGAGAAAGCTCTCCGTGCACGGCATGCTCTTCCTGGCCGGCCAGGGCAATTTCTTCAAAATCCAGTTCCCCGATCTGTTTCAGCAGGCCTTTCTGCTGCTCCGCTGTCAGGCTGTCAAATCCCCCAAGCACATGCGCCTGCCCGTGAGCAGCCAGAAGCTCCTCCGCTTCAACTCTTTCCAGCATTATGTATTTTCTCCTTTAATAACCCCCGAAGTCTGAGACGCGACTGCTTCTCATACATATTGTCCAATTCGTCGAGTTTCTTCTCCTCCGGCGTTGCCTTCTTCCGGAACACGATCAGCTTGCTGAAGACATAATTCAGAGAGACAACGATGAACTGGGCCAAAAGTTTGACCGTCATATTCGGAAAGCCCAGGATCTCGATCAGAACGACCAGCATGACCTCCTCGATGACCAGGGTCAGAAGCCTGGCCCCCGTAAAGCTCCACAGCTGCATCAGAAAGGCGAAAAAGCCCTTCCGGTGCTTGGGGAAGACCCACTTGCGGTTCGTCAGGAAGGCAAAGGCCGTCGCAAAGATCCAGGATGCGGCATTTCCGAGGGCAATGGGCCAGTCGAGCGTCTCCGTAAAAAAGGCGTACGTCGAAAGGGCCACAATGAAGGTGCCCAGGCCGAAAAGGCCGTACATCATGAGCTCCTTCATGCGGTAGTACAGGGGAATGATGAAGCGGGTTCCCTTGTATTTCCGGAATACCGCATTGAATATGCTGTCCATGAAATCATTTACTTCAATCACGCGGGAGTCCTTACTTCAGACCCTTCTTGCCGAGGTACTCCTGATAGGACCAGTTGACCTTGTCCTTATCGGAAAGAATCAGAGTCTCAGGCCCGACTCCTTCCGGGAAGGGCCACTCAACAGCGATATCCGGGTCGTTCCACATGAGGCCGCCCTCGTCGTTGGGATGATAGAAGTCCGTCACCTTGTAGCAGAACTCCGCATAGTCGGAAAGTACTAGGAAGCCGTGGGCGAAGTTCTTCGGAATCAGGAACTGCTTCTTGTTCTCGGCGGAAAGCTTAACGCCGAACCACTTGCCGAAGGTCTTCGAGCCTTCCCGAAGGTCAACAGCGACGTCGAACACCTCGCCGACAATGACCCGGACCAGCTTGTCCTGGGGAAAGTTGATCTGAAAGTGCAGGCCCCGGAGGACACCCTTCTTGGACGCGCTCTGGTTGTCCTGAACGAAATTATAATGAAGGCCGGCCTTCTCCATGTCCTGCTCGTTATATGTCTCCATGAAGTAGCCTCTGGCGTCGCCGAATACCTTGGGCTCAATGACGCAGAGCCCCTCGATTCCGCCGCAGTTTTTTTCTACCTTAATCTCTCCCATTTCGCTCTCCTATTAGTAATATAGTTCCTCACGGGCGATCTTTTCTGCGCCCTTGCACGAATGCATTGCCGATTCACTAAATTCGCACTACGCCTTTGGCTTGTGCTCATTAAGTGTTCGGCACGGCTGCGACTAGCTTCGATCTGCGCCTTCGGCTTGATCTCAGCAAGTTCTCGGCCGGTATGCATTATGAATTATGCATTATGCATTTTCTTAGAGTCCCTCAGCCACTTCGAGGATGTACTTCCCGTATTCCGTCTTCTTCAGCGCCTCGCCGAGCTTGATGAGCTGGGCCTTGTCAATGAAGCCGCGCTTGTAGGCGATCTCCTCTATGCAGGACACATAGAGGCCCTGCCGCTTCTGGAAGGTGGCAACGAAGTTTGCCGCGGAAAGAAGCATATCCGGGTTTCCGGTATCGAGCCAGGCAAAGCCGCGGCCCAGGGTCTCTACATGGAGGTTTCCCCTGGACAGGTACTCATTGTTTACAGCCGTGATCTCAAGCTCGCCTCTGGCTGAAGGTTTGATGGACTTTGCAATCTGAACGACATCGTTGTCATAGAAGTAGAGGCCGGGCACAGCATAGTTCGACTTGGGATTTGCCGGCTTTTCTTCGATTGAAATGGCCTTGCCGTTTTCATCGAATTCGACAACCCCGTATTCCCTGGGATCCCGGACATAGTAGCCGAAGATCGTGGCGCCGGGCGTGGACTCAGTCCTTGCTGCCGTATCGCGAAGGACCCTGGAAAAGCTCTGCCCGTAGAAGATATTGTCCCCGAGGACCAGGGCGCAGGCATCATTTCCGATGAACTTCTCCCCGATGATGAAGGCTTCGGCCAGGCCGTTGGGGGCCTCCTGAACCGCATACCGGATGTCCATGCCCAGCTGACTTCCGTCGCCCAGGAGCTCCCGGAAAACAGGCAGGTCCCGGGGGGTCGAGATGATCAGAATCTCCCGGATGCCCGACAGCATCAGGGTCGAAAGAGGATAATAGATCATGGGCTTGTCGTAGACCGGCATGATCTGCTTGGAAGCCGCCTTTGTCAGCGGGTACAGCCTTGTCCCGCTTCCCCCTGCAAGAATAATTCCCTTCATCGTTTAACTCCTTTGTAAAACAACTATGGTTTATATAAATAATATGAAAATCCGTTTTCCGCAGTACAATCGAATAATTATATCAGCTATGCCCTTTTCTTTCAAACCGGCACGCTGTGCGTGTTTCCGTTGCTCTGCTTTCTCGGGACTGCTTCGCACCCCGTGAAATCCCTGAACTGTAACGTATCTCTGTCATAGCTCGGCGTCCGCCAGGTTCAGGGCGTCTGCGATGACCTGGTCCATATTGTAGTAGCGGTAGGTCCCGAGACGGCCGCCGAAGACCACATCCTTCTCCTCCTTCGTCCGGTCGAAGTAACGGTCATAGAGGGCCCCGTTTTTGTCATCGTTGACCGGATAATAGGGCTCGACGCCCGGCTTCCACTCGGAGGAATACTCCTTTGAAATAATGGTGGTCGGCGTGTTCTGAAACTCGAAGTGCTTGTGCTCTATGATGCGGGTATAGGGAACAGAAGCCTCCGTGTAGTTTACGACCGCGTTTCCCTGAAAATCCTCCATATCCAGTTCCTCCGTCTCAAAGCGGACGGACCGGTACTGGAGGGGCCCGTAGCAGTAGTCGAAGTACTGGTCAACAGGGCCTGTGAAGATGAGGCGTTTATAGGAAACTTCCGTCCCGTCGGAAAGACGGTTTCCTGCCTTTCTGAAGTCGAAGAAGTCCTCGTTCAGCTTCACGTCCGTCCCGTCGAGAAGACCGGAAACCAGTTCCGTGTAGCCGCCTATGGGAATGCCCTGGAAACGGTCGTTGAAATAATTATTATCATAAATGAATCGAAGGGGCAGGCGCTTGATGATGAAGGCGGGGAGCTCCGTGCAGGGGCGGCCCCACTGTTTCTCCGTGTAGCCCTTGATCAGTTTTTCGTAGACGTCTCTTCCCACAAGGGACAGGGCCTGTTCCTCGAGGTTCTTCGGATTTTCGATGTGGAGGTCCGCAATCTGGGCCTCTATGATGTCCTTCGCCTCCGCGGGCGTGCGGATATTCCACATCTTCGAGAAGGTGTTCATGTTGAAGGGAAGGTTGTAGAGCTCGTCCTTATATATGGCAATGGGAGAGTTGATGTAATTATTAAACTCCGCGAAGTGATTGACGAAGTCCCAGACCCTTTTGTCTGATGTGTGGAAAATATGGGCCCCGTAGACATGGACGTCAATGCCGTGGGTCGGCTCCGTATAGGCGTTTCCGGCAATGTGATTCCGCTTGTCGATGACCAGGCACTTCTTTCCTGCCTTCTGTGCCCGATAGGCAAATGTGGCGCCGAAGAGCCCGGCTCCAACGATCAGATAGTCATAATTTTCCATTTCAGACAAATTCCTTTCCACTGTCCGCAGTGCACCCGGTCTTTCATGCTGCCTGCCGGGCAAAGCCGCTACGCATCTGTCTCTTCGTCCGCTTCATAAGCCTTCCCCGTAAATCCGTATCGGATGAACATGCGGTAATAATGTCTGGATTCCTCGTCCTCCGGTCGGCTCACATAGAGGGGCAGGCGGCGGGCGAAACGGCGGAGGCGGGAGCCGGCAAAGGCTTCCTCCCTCTCCGGGTCATCGGTCAGAATCTCGAAGAAGTAAGAAAACAGGGTCTCTCCAAAAACCTGATTGCAGAAGAAGGCCGCGTCGGAAAAGGCTTTCTTCTTCCGCAGGGCCTTTCGCATATATAGAAAGCCGGAAAGCTCCGTGATCCGCCGCTCGAAAAGAGGGTCGTCTGCCGGGGGCAGGCCCTCCATATTCATCTGCTGTTCCTCATAGAGGTCCATGGCACTGCCGGTATTGGACAGGTAGTGGTAGATGCGGTCCGGGATCATCCGGGCCCGCCTGGCATGTGTCAGGTATTCCGCAACGAATGTCCGGTCCTCGTTGTAGTAGAGGTCTTCCCGGAAGCGGATATGGTGCTTCTTCACTATGTCGGTCCGGAAAATCTTGTTCCAGACATAGCCCTGGTAGTTGGCCTGGAAGAAGAGGCGGCAGGCGCAGTCCGGGGCCGACAGGGTCCGGGGCACAGTCTCCGGGGTCTTGTAGAGGGGCTCGGCCGGATTCTCCGCTGAAACATTGCCTCCTGCCTCTCCGCTCTCCGCCTGCGCATCGTTTTCAGGGGCCGCTTTCCCCGGGCCTTTCATGCCGGGAATCCGCTCCGCATCACTGCCGTCATATGTGTCATAGCCTGAAAAGGCCATGTCTGCGCCCTGTACGGCAGCCACCAGCTTCTCCACGGCATCCGTGGCAATCCGGTCGTCCCCGTCAAAGAAGATGAGGTACTTCCCCCGGGCCGCTTCAATGCCGGCATTGCGGCCGGCGCTGACGCCCTCGCCGGGGCGGCCTATGTAGGAGGTCTTCATATGGCGGTCCGCAGGAATCTCCGCGAAGGCAGCCTTCACAGCCTCTTCGCTCCCGTCCTCTTCCGCCGGGCCTGCGATGATGAGTTCGATGTCCGGATAGGTCTGGGCAGCAATGTCCCCTACGGTCCGGCGGATATAGGCAGCCGCATTTTTCACGGGCATAATAACGGATACAAGGCCGGCGGCTCTGCCGCCGGCCTCATTTCCTGCCGGAGTACCCTCCATGTGTGCTTTTTCAGCCACTGAAGCGCTCATCTTCCGCTGTACATATCCTCATAATATTTCTGGTAGTTGCCGCTCGTGACGTTCTCCATCCAGTCCATGTGGGACAGGTACCACTCGACGGTCTTCTTGATGCCGACCTCGAATGTGGTCTCCGGATACCAGCCGATCTCGGCCTTGATCTTGTCCGGGGCGATGGCGTAGCGGCGGTCATGGCCTTTTCTGTCTGTAACGAAGGTGATCAGGTCCTCGGAAACATTGGCCTTTCTGGGGTCATCATCCGGCAGGACTTCCTGCAGGGTATGGATGATGGTCTTGATGATATCGATATTGCGGCGCTCATTGTGGCCGCCGATATTGTACTTCTGGCCGATGGTGCCCATTTCCTGGACCATATCGATGCCCTTGGCATGGTCGTCCACGAAGAGCCAGTCACGGATATTCCGCCCGTCGCCGTAGACAGGCAGTTCCTTGCCCTGGAGACAATTATTTATAACAAGGGGAATCAGCTTCTCCGGGAACTGGTAAGGGCCGTAGTTGTTCGACGTATTCGTGATGTTGGCCGGGAAGTGATAGGTATCGATATAGCTCTTTACGATGAAATCGGAAGAAGCCTTTGAAGCCGAATAGGGGCTGTGGGGATCATAGGGAGTCGTCTCGTAGAAGAAGCTCTTGCCGTCATCGGGAAGGGAACCGTAGACCTCGTCCGTCGACACATGGAGGAATTTCTTTCCCTCTTCAAAGGTCCCGTCCGCCTTCTCCCAGGCCTCCTTTGCCGCATTCAGCATCGTGGCGGTTCCGAGGACATTCGTCTCGATGAAGACCTCAGGATTCTTGATGGAGCGGTCCACGTGGGACTCAGCCGCGAAGTGGACGACCCGGTCGATGTCGTTCTCCCGGAAAATCTTCCGGATGGCATCCTTGTCGCAGACATCCGCCTTGACAAAGGTGTAATTGTCCCGCTTCTCAAGGTCCTTCAGGTTCTCGAGGTTGCCGGCATAGGTCAGCTTGTCCACATTGATGATGCGGATTTCCTCATCGTACTTGCGGAACATGTAGTGGATGTAGTTGCTGCCGATGAAACCGGCGCCTCCGGTGACGAGATAGGTTCTCATTATTTCCTCCTAAATTAAAAAGCCTTCAGATAATCGTCCAAAGCGTCTTCCCACTGCTTCATGCGGAAGTCGCTCGTAAGCTTGATCATGCGGTCCTCAAGGATCGAGTAGTGGGGCCTGTCCGCGGAAGCCGGATTCATGGCCTTGTACTCGGCGCTCGTGACATGGTTGACCTTGGTCTTGATGCCCTTCTTTGCAAAGATCAGGTCCGTGAAATCCGCCCAGTTCGTATCCCCCTCGCAGGTGGCGTGGAAGATGCCGTAGTTTTCCGTGGGCTCCAGGAAGTGAATCATGCGGGCCAGTTCCGTCGCGGATGTGGGCGTGCCCAGCTGGTCGCAGACAACGGAGACCTCGTCGTGGGTCTCGGAGAGTTTCAGCATGGTCTTGACGAAATTGTGGCCCTCCCCGTAGAGCCAGGCTGTCCGCAGGATGAAGAAGCGCTCGGAGAAAGTCTTTACAAAGTTCTCTCCGGCCAGCTTTGTCCGGCCGTAGGCGGAAACCGGGTCAGGCGTATCCGTCTCGATCAGGGGCTTCGTCGCGTTTCCGTTGAACACATAGTCTGTAGAAATATGAACGAGCTTGGCCCCGTACTTCTCGCAGGCGATGGCCAGGTTCCGGGGCCCGATGGCATTGGCGATAAAGGCCGCATCCTCGTCCTTCTCGCACCCGTCGACATTCGTGAAGGCCGCACAGTTGATGACCACGTCAGGACCTTCCGCATCGAAGACGCTGTTCAGGGCATCCATGTCCGAAATGTCCAGCTTCTTCACCCCGTCCGCTTCAACCATATCCGTGCGGACGAAGTCGGCCGTGTCTCCGTATTCCTTCACAACTGCCCGGCCCAGCTGGCCCAGGGCGCCGGTTACCAGAATCTTTTCCATGATTCTTCTATTCTCCTTTTTTGTAAGATGCCTGCAAGGCGGCCGATTCGTTTCCGCCTTGCAGTTTTACATTAGTATCAAGTCAGATCAACTCAATTCACACGTAGTCTTTGCTTTTCGCCATCATGCGGTTCATGGCTGAAAACAGGGCCCGGATGGTGGCCCGGGTGATGTTCGAGCTGACGCCGACGCCGAAGGAAACTTCCCCGGTCCGCCGGTCGCTGATTTCGATATAAGCCGCTGCCTTGGCATGGGAGCCCACGGAAAGCGAGTGCTCCGTGTAGTCCTCGACGGAAAAGTCCGCCTGGGGCACACACTGGCGGATGGCCGTCTTTGCTGCATCGACAGGGCCGTCTCCCTCTGCATCCGTGGAGAAGTCCTTCCCTTCAAACGTGAAGTCCAGATGGACGGAAGCCGTGTCGTCACCGAGGTTGTCGTTGATATCCACATACTTGAGACAGAAGGGCTCCTTGAGGTCCAGGTACTGGGCCCGGAAGTTCTTCATGATGACCTCGGGCTTGACCTCGCCGCCTTCCTGCTCGGAGATCCGCTGGATGACGTCCGCAAACTCCCTCTGCATCTTCTTCGGCAGCTTGTATCCGTAGACGGAATCCATGACAAAAGCCACGCCGCCCTTGCCGGACTGGCTGTTGATGCGGACGACGGGCTCATACTTGCGGCCGATGTCCGCCGGGTCGATGGGCAGATAGGGCACCTGCCAGATGCCGTCGGCCCGTTCCTTCATGGCCGCTTCGCCCTTATTTATTGCGTCCTGATGACTGCCCGAGAAAGCCGTAAATACCAATTTTCCGGCATAGGGGTGCCGCATGTCCACATCCATCTTCGTGCAGCGCTCGAAGACATCTACGATTTCGTTGATATTCTCTATATGGAGCTCCGGGTCTATGCCCTGGGAGAACATATTGTAAGCGACATTCAGAATGTCGATATTTCCGGTCCGCTCTCCGTTTCCAAGGAGGGTCCCCTCGACCCGGTCCGCGCCGGCCAGCAGGGCAAGCTCGGTGCAGGCAATGCCGGTTCCCCGGTCATTGTGGGGATGGACGGAAAGGATGATGTCCTCTCTTCTGGAAAAATGGGTGGACATCCACTCGATCTGGTCCGCATAGACATTGGGAGTGTTCATCTCAACTGTGGCCGGGAGGTTGATGATGACCGGCTGGTCAGTCGCATGATCCCATTCTTTGATGACGGCCTCGCAGACATCCAGGGCATAGTCTACTTCCGTTCCCGTGAAGGACTCGGGCGAATACTCGAGCTGCAGGCGGCCGTCAAAATTCTTCAGGCCCTCCTTCACCATCCGGGTTCCGTCGATGGCAATCTGCTTGACGGCTTCCTTGTCTTTTTTGAAAACGACCTCCCTCTGCAGGGTCGAAGTCGAATTATATATATGGAAAATGACGTCCGGCAGACCGGAAATCGCCTCAAAGGTCCGGTCAATGAGGTCCTGCCGGCACTGGCAGAGGACCTGCAGCTTCACCCCCTCCGGAATCATATTCTTCTCCACCAGCATGCGGAGAAAGTCATACTCGATCTGGGAAGCCGCCGGGAAGCCGATTTCAATCTGTTTGAAGCCCAGACGCAGAAGGAGTTCGAACATCTCGGTCTTTTCCTCGACATTCATGGGCTCCACCAGGGCCTGATTTCCGTCCCGCAGGTCCACGCTGCACCAGATGGGAGCCTTCTCGATCTCCCTGTCGGGCCAGGTCCGTTCCGGAAACTTCAGAACCGGATTCCGTCTGTACTTCTGAACATTCATTCCTGGACATCTCCTTTGTCAATCTCGCCGAAGCCGCTTTCGACCAGAGCAGAAAGCTCCTCCATGGCCGCTTCCTCGTCCCCACCGTCGCAGACAAGTTCTATGGTGTCCCCGGACCGGATGCAGGCCCCGAGGATGGAAAGGATGCTCTTGCAGTTGGCCTCGCTGCCATTGTCCCCGTAGCGGAAACCGACATGGCACTCGTAGTTCATGGCCGCTTCGCAGAGCTTCCCGGCCGGCCGGATATGAAGGCCGGTGGGATTATTAATGATGAATT
>JAZASQ010000028.1:0-20029 GCA_036343235.1 Lachnospiraceae bacterium | reverse complement strand
GTTACTGTTCACGGGGTGACTTGACTTTCTGATCCGGATCCCGTAACGATATTTTCAAAAACGAATACTTTCTAAAAGTCCTTGAAATCATTGGGTTTCAGGGACTTTTTTTGCAGAAAAAGCTTGCATTTTAAATAGTTACGTGTTATACTATACACATAACCATTTGAAAGGAGACAGGCTTATGGCAATCATCAAGCAGTTTGACAAACGCTCCGGCATCACTTATGTCTACGAGTCCCACTCCTACTGGGACAAGGAGAAAAAGACCAGCCGGGCAAAGCGCACGCTCATCGGCAGGCTCGATCCCCAGACCGGCGAAGTCGTCCCCACAGACGGCAGGAACAGAAAGGCTAAGGAAAAGACCGGCCAGGAGGAACCTGACTACAAAAAGCTTTATGAGAAGCTCGAAAAGAAATGTGCTTCCCAGGAAGCCCTCATCGCATCCCTCAGAAAAGAGATCACTGCCCTGAAGGAGGCAAAGGAAGGCTGATGACGGACCGGGAGTATGAACGCATGACATATCTCGAATACCGGGTCCAGGCCCTCACCCGTAAGGTGAAGGGCTTTGAGTCCGGCTCTCTTTATGTCTCTATGCGCGAAGACTTTCAAAAGATGCTCCATGAAGAAGAGGCCCGGATCCGGAAGCTGGAGCACGAACTGGAGCAGGCCCACGCCCAGACCCGCCAGGTACGGAATATCTGGTACCAGGCCAATGAGGACCTGCTTAAGGACATGGACCGGGCCCTGGCCGCAAAAGACCGCGAGATCAATCAGCTCTTAAAAAGAAACATGGAGCTCATCGACCAGCGCGACGCGGCAAAGGATAAGTGCCTTGAGCTCCGCCGGGCGCTTTATGAGAAAGAGACCGAGATCGCGGAGCTGAACGAAAAGAACGATGCCCTGCATGCCCAGATCAACAGGGACTATGAGAACTCATCCAAACCTTCCTCCCAGTCGCCGAACCATAAGAAGATCCAGAACAACCGGGAAAAGACCGGAAGGAAGCCGGGCGCTCAGCCCGGCCACGAGTTCCATCCGCGCAGGAAACAGACACTCACGGAAGAGACCTCCCTCAAGCCGGAACCGGATATCGCGGATGATCCCGATTTCAGAAAGACAGGGGAGGTCATCAGAAAACAGCTTGTCGCCATCCGGCTTCTGATAGAGACGACCGGGTATTCCGCTGATGTCTACCGGAACTCAAAGACGGGAGAAAAGTATCATGCCCCTTTCCCGCCGGGCGTTGTCGATGATGTCAACTACGACGGCACGGTCAAGGCATTTGCCTATCTCCTGAACCAGGACTGCTGCACTTCGATCGACAAGACGATCGGCTTTCTCTCCGACCTGACCGGCGGTAAGCTTAAGCTCTCCAAAGGCTTTGTCAACGGCCTTGCGAAGGAATTCGCAGAAAAGACCGAAGACGAACGGAAAAAGGTCTTTGCAGATCTTCTCGTCTCACCGGTCCTTCAGACCGATTTCACGAATGCCCGGGTCAACGGAAAGACCATGCAGGTCATGGTCTGCGCCACCCCGGATGGCAGAAAGATCCAGTACTATGCCAGAGAGCATAAGGGTCATGAGGGCATAAAAGATACGCCGGTCGAGACGTATCAGGGGATCATGGTCCATGATCACGACAAGACTTTTTACAGCTATGGCAGCGGCCACCAGGAATGCGACGAACATGTGCTCCGGTACCTGAAAGGCAGTATGGAAAACGAGCCGCATCTGACATGGAATGCCTCCATGCACGAACTGGTAAAGGAGATGATCCACTATCGCAATACGCTTGAATCGGCCGGTGAAGAGCCGGATGCGGCAGTCGTCAAAGGATATGAAGACAGATACCGCAGCATCATGCAGAAAGCAAAGGAAGAGTATGAAGATGAGCCGCCAAACAGGTATTACAGAGACGGGTACAACCTCTATAAACGTCTCAGTGAGGCGATGGAGTGCTACACACTGTTCCTCCATGACATGAGAGTACCCACCACAAACAACCTCAGCGAAAGATCGCTGAGAAAATACAAACGCAAGCAGGCTCAGGTAATGGCATTCCGGAGCCTTGATAGCGTTGCCTATTTCTGTCAGGGCCTGGGAACGCTTGTCATGATGAGGGGACAGGATGATATCAATGTGTTCGACAGCGTAGCCCAGATCTTCGAGTGAAGAAAGAACGCCGGCAGCTATAGACTTAAGGAAAAGTCTATACTGCCGGCGTTTTAGCTACAAGTCAGCCCGTGAACTGTAACTCCTCATGTTTTCCAGAAAAGCTGCGTCAGGAATCAGCGCGATTCCATGCTCATCACTTAAGACGATCAGGCGCTGTCCTCCCGAGAACCCGAACAGATCTCTCGCACCTTTGGGAATGACAATCTGTCCTCTGTCACTGACAGCAACAGATCCTCAGATGTTCTTTCCCTTTGGCGCAGGCGGAATCATCCCAATACCTTCTACCGGCTCTGTCCGAATCAGGCTGTCGATCGTTGTCCCGTAAACCTCAGCCAGAAGACTGCACTTTTCAATATCCGGAATCGTTGCTCCGGTTTCCCATTTTGCATACGCCTGCCTGGAGATCCCAATCTTCTCTGCAATTGCTTCTTGCGAAAAACCATGGATATTCCGAAGCATGACCAGATTATCTTTCAGCATTTAACAATCCTCCCTATAGGTCGATTCTCTCGAAATTCTCGCGGGCCTTCCTGTATGATAATAAGGTGAACAGTACAAAGGCTGCTATGCTTGCGGCGAGTAAAACAAACTGCAGAGCTATGTGGTCCGTGCCGAAGGCATTCAGCACCCCGAGTCCTGGCATGTGGTGCAAAGCTTCCGCAATAAAGGTAACCAGAAAGGCTGCAAAGATAAAACTTACGAAAGGACGCCCGAACTTGTAAGCGGTTTTGAAAAATCCACCTATGAAAAGCGCGTTAAATAACCCGAAGATCACACATGCCATCCCCAAGGCAAAAGGATTGGCATTCATCAACGCATTGCTTCGATAAACGTCAGACTCCGAAAATACTGTCATACGCAAAATGACCGAGATCGCCATCAATAGTAGAGCACAGGCCTCGATCAGACAGACAAAAAGATATTTTCCTTTCACCACGTCCTTCTTTGCAACAGGAAGCAAGACCGAAAACAGGATGTCATTTGCCTCCCTTGCAGCTTGAAAGCTCTGGAATATTCCCAACGTCACGAAGAATGCTCCGCAAAGGATCGGGTATCCGGGCAACAAAAACATCAGGCCAAAGACGATGAACAGATAGGACAGCACGGATGCGCTTAAGCGCATTTCTTTACGAAGAATATTACGCATGGATCATCCCTCCTTCCATCCGGAGCATTGTGTCCTCCAGCGTTTCTCCGTCAACGGAATACTTCAGAATAAAGTCTGCCTTAGGCATGGCTGCTATGATTTTTCCTCTTGATATATAGACGATATCATCCGCGCATTTCTCAATATCAGAGATGATGTGCGTAGAGAAGAAAACAGCCGTTCCGTCTTCCTTCAATTTTGTAAAGATCTCAAGGAGCTCGTTCCTGGAAAACGGGTCCAGACCGCTTGTCGGTTCGTCAAGAATCAGGACCTCTGATCTGTGAGATAAGGCAAGCAGGAGATTCAGCTTCACCTTCATACCTTCCGATAGTTCCAGCGGCGTTTTTATTTCATCAATCGAAAAGAGCTCGAGATATTTGTGATATGCTGTATCGTCCCAGGTTTCATAGAACCGTTTTATAATATCGACGATATCCCGGATCTTTTTCCTCGGGTACCAGCTGACCGTCCCCGTCGAGTATCCGATGCGTTTCTTGATGCCTGTTTCATTGTCCACGATGGGCATACCGAAGAATCGGACATCGCCGCTGTCTGGGTGAATCAGATTCAGCATCGACTTGATCGTAGTTGTTTTTCCTGCACCATTTCTGCCAATAAAGCCGGTGATCTTTCCTCTTTCCAGGTCAAAAGAGACTTCATCCAGTACGAAGGATGGATACCTCTTCATAAGTTTTCTTACTTCTGCAACCATCACCAGAGCCTCCCAAAAGTATGATTCTGATGATTATTGTAAAGCGAAGTTGCCTTGATTTCTACCAACCGCAGATAACGAAATAGCGTGAGTTATGTTATGTTTGGTTGCCTCTTGTGTACTGATTTACAGCGAAGAATCAATAAAGCAATTCTCTGTAAATGGCCAGGTCCAGATTCTTATATACGTTAAAGATAATCTTCATCTGGCTTCCAGACTCATCCAGCCACTTTCGAACGGTTTCCACGGCAATCTCCGCCGCTCTCTGATTCGGGAACATGAAAACCCCGGTTGAGATACAGCAGAAAGCTACACTTTCAAGACCGTTCTCCGCCGCCAGGTTCAGACAAGAGGTGTAGCAGGACGTCAGCAGATGTTCATGGTCTTTCGTAAGATGCCCTTGGACGATGGGCCCGACCGTGTGAAGGATATATTTGCATGGCAGATTATAACCCGGCGTGATCATGGCCTGTCCCGTAGGCTCCTCATAGTTTCTGCCATGAATCGCAGCTTGGCGGCACATGTAGTCGTTACAGCGGAGTCTTAAGCGGATGCCTGATTTGCTTCCGATAATATTGTCCGCACAATTATGAAGGGGCTGAAAACACCCCAACATCGCGGCATTTGCGGGATTCGTAATAGCATCAACTTTAAGAGTTGTGATATCACCCTGCCATAAATACAGCCTGTCATCTATGGCACATGGCTTCAGGTCAGCAATATCCGTTATTCCGGCTCTAATGCTTTCTTCGGTCAAATACTCGTCCTGAATTGCCAATATCTCCTCGCTGATCGGATCAGGCATACGAACATTCATCAGTGCTCTCAATAGATTCCTTTGCCCCTGCTCATCATCAGGGATCTGGTAGCTGCGGTATTCCGCTCTTTCATTAAGCAGTTGCTCTATCAACCAGATTCTTTGTTCTTCATGTGTCATGTATATCAATTCCTTTCCCGGCAGCCAGCTCTTTTAACGATAAATAGTTTTTCCTTGAGGGCTTTACTCTTTGCGCTTCCCAAAAGCGAACTGTTGAGCCACTCACACCCAACATATCTGCAAAATCGACCTGCCGGGCAGCATAAGCCTTCCTGATTTTCCTGACGACAGGGCCGAAAGCATCATTGCAAAAAGCCTCATAGTCGTCTTCAAAAAGCTCTGGATCTTCATTGAGAAACCCTATGGTGATCTTCCGAGCCAGAGCCAGCTTCTCTATTGTTTTATAGTATTTGATGCCTGGAACACAAGAACCTTTTTCCCACTTGGCAACTGCTTCTCCGGTACAGCCGATTAACTTGCCAAAGCCATCTAATGTGAGGCCATAAGCCAGACGGATGCTTTGGATCTTTCTTCCGCAATCTGCCTCTATAAAATCTGCATATTCACCGGATACCTTTTCTGGATTTGTATTCAAATCAGCCATATCGATTCCTGCGGCGATTGCAGCTTTCTTCAAGGCAAAGTAGAAGAAGCGAGAAGGCCGAGTCCAGGCGATCTCCCAGTGTTCGAGTGTCTGTGCATCACAACCAATAACTTCTGAAAAGCTTTCCATGGGGAGACCATATGCCAGACGGATCTTCCGAATCTTTACATCCCAGTCCTTTTCGATAAAGACAGAGTATTCATCAATATACTGATCCGGATTTTCAATAAGCTTGTCCATATTGATTCCGATGTCTTCAGCAAGCTCCCTGAGCTTCAGATACATATCCCTGCGGGGATGAATGTTATTGATTTCAGTTTCCCAAACTGATTCGCTTGCCCGATCACAGCCAAGCATATCCGAGAATTCCTGCTGGGAGACGCCGTACATATCCCGAATCTTACGGATCCTCCGCCCGTATCCCGGCATACAAAAGCGAGTGTAGTCATCAATGAATACTTCAGGATCCAACTTGAAGACCTCAGCAAATTTTACTGCATGTTCATAATAGAAATCGATGCACCCCCACTCAAAATCTGCAATACCGCCTCTGGCAAATCCAACACGCTTCCCCAGCTCCTCCTGGGACATGTTATGTAGCAAACGATAGTATCGTAGCTTTTCCCCGGGGCTGGCATCATCCGCCACCTTTGGAAGTGATGTATTCAGCTGAATCAGCAGCTTGCCATGATGCAGTTTGATGGATGTATGATCCTGATATGTGTCGCTTTGTCAATGCAGCCGTGGCAGGGGACGAAACAGCCCAGCATCTGCGAATTGGCTGCATTCACAATGGTATCCGCATCCAGTCTCGTGATGTCTCCCTGCCAGAGAACGAGACGGCTGTCGGACTCCGAGACAGGAAGCTCTGCCACATGCACGACGCCCTTCTCCTCCCTCTCCCTTAAAAGATAGGCATCCTGAGCTTCAAGAAGGGCTTTCGGAACCACCCTGGGATAGCGCACGTTCATAAGGCTCCTCATCAGGCGCCGCTGATTGACTGTATCCTTCGGAAATGTCTCCGCTTCCTGCCTGAATTCCGGCTGGTCCTCGAGCAGCATATCATTAATCTTCAAAAGCTCATTCAATTGACTCATTAAGTCTTCTCCTGTAAAAATTTCTAATCTACAAATAGCGATGTGCCGGAAAACAAGCCACCGGCACACCCGTTTTACAGCTTACTGCAAATCTGCCACTGCCTGCGCGATGTCCCCGTCAATCAGTATGCTCCTGTCCGATATCTCCTTCGGTGCAGCGGCATCCCCCATATTGAGGCAGGCATACAGGGCGTTCTCATTCTCAGCCGTGTACTGCCAGAAGGGATACTTGATAATGCCCGGCGTATTGGCCCCGACGCCCAGCTCCAGAAATAATATTTTTCCCCGATAGGAACGACTGACTTTTTCCGTGCTGTCTTCCGTAAAGAATCCATACGCTTCAATTCCGTGCAGGGCGAGGAAATCTCCGTAGGAAGCCGTTGCTTCATGCCAGCCGGCATCCTCCACGAATGTATCATCTGATCTCAGATTCGGCACCATGGCGCAGCCGTCGTCCGGGCAGACAGGGATGAGGTCTTTGTCTACAGACATCCGGATGCGGCCCCTGTCCGAAACGATAAGCTCACCGTTCCCGGAGATCTCAAATCCCTGGGACAGGACCATCTTCCGCACCATCTCCTCATTATCATAAGTCTTCTTTTTCGAAGCCCCGTGGGGACTGACGCTCTGAAAGAGGCCGTAATCCCCCTGAGTATAGAAAAGACGCTTTTTGTCGAAGCCGGCCCGCTGGAAACAGTGGTCTACATTCGTCGTCAGGACAAAGTAGTCCCTGCCTTTCACAAGGGCAAACAGCTTTTCATAGAGGTCCGATGGGATGGGGCTGTAGCGGTTGACCCAGATATGGCGGCCCCACCAGGCCCAGAAGGTCTCTATGTCCGGAAACGGATAGAAGCCGCCGGAATACATATCCCGGATACCGTATTTCGACTGAAAATCCCAGAAGTATCTTTCGAAGAGCTCCCCGGAATAGCGGTATCCGGCCGCCGCGGAAAGGCCGGATCCGGCACCGATAACTACAGCATCGCAGGAATTCAGAGCTTCCCTAAGTTCCCGAACACTTTCACTATAAGGTTTATCCGGTGTCTTAAGCCAGGTGTTTCCGAACATGGCATTTCTCCTGTTGATGTAATTGTTTTTATTACATTACTAATATAATGCTATTTTGATGTAATGTCAATAGGCACATCAAAATCTTTACACAAACTTGCATTGCTAATAGGTCCGAATGCCTGATATAATAGGATTGCCGGCAGCGAAAAAACAGACCGGAACAAGAAAAAATCCTTCCGGGCTCTTTAGGCGGAGCCGGGATGAAAAGCAGAAAGACAAGGGGGTACAAATGGGTTATCGACTTGACAGCGAGGGCTTTGCCAAAGCCATCGCGGACCTGGCCGGGACGTACCGGGTCCTGGCTCCCGTCGTCAAGACGGGAAAGGGACGTTTCACGGATACGGACGTCATCCTCTATGACGAGGTGACGGACGGCTCTGAAATCTGCCTCACGAAAAAATCGGATTATTCTTTCAAAGAGGCACTGACACCGCTCTCGGAGACATTATTCTTCTTCACGGAAGGAAATGTAAAGGAGGCTGATATCGATGAGCGGCCGGTCCTCATCTTCCTTCGTTCCTGCGATCTGCACGCATTAAAGCGTCAGGACCAGATTTACCTCCAGAACGGAGCCGCTCCGGACTGGTTCTATGAAAGACGGCGCAGGAAGGTCCACTTCGCCCTCATCGGCTGCACGGAGAGCGGGAAGAACTGTTTCTGTGTCTCTATGGGAACGAACACCATCTCAGACGGCTACGACTTTGCGGTAAATCCTACGGCAGACGGAGTGACGGTCTGTGTGGAAAATCAGACGGCAGCCGTCACCGCAGCGGACGGGGCGTCCGTGTCCGTTGATTATGCCGGTATCTTTTCCTCACATTCAAAAGAAACCCTCGATGTAAAACCCGCCTTCGTGACGGAAAACAAATTCACGGTCCGCATTCCGGAGGAAATCCCGGCAGCGGTCCTGAAGGACAGCCTCTGGGACGAGTACACGTCCCGCTGCATCGGCTGCGGCCGCTGCAATTTCGTCTGCCCCACATGCACCTGCTTTACCATGCAGGATGTCTTCTATACGGAAAACGGCAAGGTCGGCGAGCGGCGGCGGGTGGCTGCTTCCTGCATGGTCGACGGCTTTACGAATGTGGCCGGCGGCGGCCAGTATAGAAAGACCCAGGGCGAGCGCATGCGCTTCAAGGTCCTGCACAAGATTTACGACCACAGAAAGCGTTTCGGCAACGACATGTGCGTCGGCTGCGGCCGCTGCGATGACGTCTGCCCCGAGTACATCTCATATACGAATATTATTCATAAAGTTGACGAAGCCTGCGAAAAGGCCGGAAAGGAGGAAGCATGATGGAGAATACTAATGCATACATTCCTTTCCCTTCGAAAATTCTGAAGGTGGTCCGCCACACACAGAAGGAATACACATTTGTAATGGAGTACCACGGCGACGTGAAGCCCGGCCAGTTCTTTGAGGTCTCCATGCCCAAGTTCGGCGAAGCTCCGATTTCCGTATCCGGCATCGGGGACGGCTCCGTTGACCTCACGATCCGCCGGGTCGGCCGGGTCACAAATGAAGTCTTTGAGAAATACGAGGGCCAGTCTCTCCTTCTCCGCGGTCCCTACGGAAACGGCTTCGATATCGACCTCTTCAAAGAAGGCGAGACAGTCGTCGTTGCCGGAGGTACAGGCGTTTCCCCTGTCCGCGGCGTCGTCCGTGCCCTCTCTGAAATGCCGAATGCGAAAGACAAATACGTAATCGTCGGCTTCAGAAGCCCTTCGGACATGCTCTTCCGCGATGACCTCAAAGTCTGGGACGAAAAGCTGAATCTCATCCTCACCGTTGACGGGGCGCCCGAGGGCTACGCCGGAAATGTGGGACTCGTCACGAAGTACATCGCAGATCTGCCGCTGAAGGATCCGTCGACCGCAAAAGCCGTCGTTGTCGGTCCCCCGCCCATGATGAAGTTCACGATCATAGAGCTTCAGAAGAAAGGACTTGCGGACGAGAACATCATCGTCTCCCACGAGCGGAAGATGTGCTGCGGCCTCGGCAAGTGCGGCCACTGCCGTGTGAATGATACCTACATCTGCCTGGACGGGCCGGTGTTCAACTACGCCAAGGCAAAATTCCTGGTAGACTAAGGAGGCGGCAAAAATGGGTGAACTTGATATCAATCTTAAAAAACTGAAGAAGAACGCCTACCGCGTCTCCAAGGTGCGGGGAGAAACAGCTTCCCGTGTGCGGGTTCCCGGCGGCGAAATCGACACGGAGTCCCTCGCGAAGGTCATTGAGATTGCCACGAAATACGGCAGGGGCATCGTCAATATCACAAACCGTCAGGGCTTTGAAATCCCCGGGATTGCCCTTGAGGACATCGACGAAGTAAATAAAGCCCTCCAGTCCATCATTGACAATACAAAGATCAATCAGGAGGAAAAGGACGCAGGATATCCGGCTTCCGGCACGAGAAACGTCGTCGCCTGCCCCGGCGAGAAGCTCTGCCCCTTCGGCTGCTACGATACGAAGGCCCTGGCCAAGCGGATTGACCATGAAATCTATCCCAACAACCACCATGTGAAGATTGCCTGCACGGGCTGCTCCAATGACTGCGCCCACGTCCGCCTGAATGATTTCGGCATCATCGGCATGACGGAGCCCCAGTATGACCCTGCCCGCTGCGTCGGCTGCGAACAGTGCGTCAAATACTGTTCCAAGCGCTCTGTCGGCGCCCTCAAAGCCGTGAACGGAAAAATCGTCCGCGACACCAATAAGTGCATCGGCTGCGGCGTCTGCGTGACCTACTGCCCGACCCGGGCCTGGACCCGGTCCGACGAGCATTACTTCCGTGTCACCCTTCTCGGCCGGACAGGCAAAAAAAATCCCCGCCTGGGCGAGGATTTCCTGAAATGGGCGGATGAAGATTCCATCGTTCAGATGATCAAAAACGTCTATGCCTATCTCGACGAATATATGGACCGGGATGCGGTCGAGTCCAAGGAGCACATCGGCTATATCGTAGACCGGACGGGCTTCGAGGAGTTCCTGAAATACATCATGAAGGACGTCCACCTGTCCGAAAAGTGCGAGGTTCAGGGCCGCATGTACTGGGGCGGCAAGCGCTACGACCAGGGCAACGAGCTCAGGAAGTCCATGTACCGCTTCTCGGATAAGCCGGCGGACTGAAGTTTAAAAGTTCACGGGGCCAAAAGCCCCGCAAACTGTAACGGATGAAATTCTACTCTGCTTCCGGGTACAGAATATCTATGATCTGTCGATAGGCCTCGGCCCAGCGTTTATTGGGCTTGGCATTGAAGAGGTCCTTGTCCATGACATAATACCGGTCATTCTTGACCGCTGAAAGGCTCTGCCAGGCGCTCTTTCCAGTGAGGGCGTCTTCCAGGGCCTTTTCTGCGGCCTCCGTATCGTTTCCCATGGAAGTGACAAAGATATAATCCGGATCATCCCTGAGAATGGCTTCCAGCGAAAGATCCTCAAGAATCCCGGAGTCACTGTCCGCAATGTTTCTGGCCCCGCAGTCGGCGAGGACCTCCCCGAGGACCGTTCCCTTGCTGCCCTTGGCCTTGACTCCGGCCTTTGCGCTGGTCCGGAGCACAAGCACTGTCGGCTGCTCTCCGGTGATGCGGCCCTTCAGGGCTGTAATCTCATCTTCGACATCTGTCCCGTTCGTCTTGTAGAGATCCTTCCGCCCTGTGATGTCCGTGCAGATGGAAAGCATATGCAGGTAGTCGTCGAAATTGGAGACACTGAAGAAGGCTGTCGGTATGCCGGCTCCCTCAAACTGGTCAATGAGGGCCGTCTGGCTGTCGAGATTGCCTGTCGCAATGATGAAGTCAGGCTTGGATGCCAGTATCTGTTCCAGATCCGGCTGCTCGAAATCCCCGACATCCGTGACGGACTCGTCGAGCGTCACCTGGTCGTTCTCCCAGGTCTCATGCACCGCTGCCGTAATCGTACCGCCCGCCGACTGCCAGACGTCGGCAAAGCTGGAAAGCAGAACGGTCACCCTCTGGGGATTGTTCACCGTGACCTCCCGGCCCAGGTCATCGGAGAAGGTCACTTCCACGGGCTCTTTCGCCTGCTCCCCTGCGGCATCTGTTCCTGCTGTTTCTGTCCCATCATGAGAAGCAGCTTCACCGGCCTCCTCCTGCGATGCGGAATTTTCGGCCGTTCCGTCGCTTTGTGATGAGGTGTTTCCGCAGGATACAGCCGCCATGGCCAGGGTCGCTGCCAGAAGCATTGCAAACAGTCTTTTCTTCATTTTTGCTCCTCGTCTCAAATCCGCCCCGGCAGACAGAATTTTTCTCGAAAAATGCCCGGGACATGCTAAAATGTAAAACATGAAAAAGAAAAATACACTGCTCTTCATTATACTGATATTTCTTCTGCTTGTCTCGGCTTTTCTCGGTCTTCTGTTCGGCAGCGTGGATATTCCGGCTTCTGACACACTGAAGGTCCTGACCGGCCGCCTGCGGGAGGGGACGAGCTATATCCTGATTGCCACAGTCCGCCTGCCCAGGGTCCTCGGCTGCATCGGGGCGGGCGTCGGCCTGGCCACTGCCGGCGTCATCCTGCAGAATGTCATGAACAATTCCCTGGCCAGTCCCAATACCATCGGCGTAAACTCCAGTGCCGGCCTTGCCGTCATGCTTTCCATGGTCTTCTTTCCGGAAGCTGTGGGCGCCCGGCCGGTCTTTGCATTCGCCGGTGCCCTCATCACATCCCTCCTGATCTTTGCCCTCGCATGGGGCTCGGGCGCCTCCCGCACCACCGTCATCCTGGCGGGCATCACGGTCTCGGCCTTTCTCTCTGCAGCCATCAACCTCATCAAAATTCTCGACGACGAAATTGCCCTGAATATCAACACATTCATGATCGGCTCCGTCGCAGGCGTTTCCATGAAGGATATCCGCCTGCCCCTAATCATTATTCTGCTGGTCTTTCTGACGGCCTGTCTCTTCTCCGGCCATCTCAATGTGCTGGCTCTGGGGGACGACATTGCCGGCTCCCTGGGCATGAACGTAAACGCGGTCCGCTTCTTCCTGCTGACCCTTTCTTCCCTGCTGGCCGGAGCTGTCATCTCCTATACGGGGCTATTGTCCTTCGTCGGTCTGATTGTGCCCCACATCTGCCGCCGTCTTTTCGGCAGCGACAACAGAATCCTGATTCCGGCCTCGGGCCTTCTGGGCGCCTCCTATGTGCTTCTCTGTGACCTCCTCGGCCGCCTGATTGCCGCCCCTTACGAGCTTCCGGCCGGCATTATCATGTCCTTCATCGGAGGGCCCTTCTTCCTCTTCCTGCTCCTTAGGAAGCGGGGTGGCCGCCGGGTGGCGGCATAAATTTCGCTGTGATGGCCGTTGCAAGCGGCAGACTGTGCAAATACCGCCCAAATAGGAAAAAATAAAAATGGAAGATGCAGTAAGATATGAAAACGTGACTGTCCGCGTCGGGAGGGCAGAAATACTGAAAGACATATCCGTCTCCTTCCCGCAGGGACAGATCTCCGTCCTGCTAGGGCCCAACGGATGCGGGAAGACCACCCTCCTGCAGTGCCTGAACGGCATGTCGGAAATTGCAGGCGGCCATGTCTTTCTTGGAGAGACGGACATCTCCGCCCTGTCCGGAAATGAACGGGCCAGGCAGGTGGCCTTCCTGCCCCAGGTGCGGACCATCATTCCTTCCATTCCTGTGCAGACCCTGGTCGAGCATGGCCGCTTCCCCTACCTGGGCTTCGCCCGCCGCATGGGGGACGAAGACCGGAAAGCCGTAAATGAAGCTATGGATGCTGTCGGAATCACGGACCTAAGGGAGCATTACGTCGACACTCTCTCGGGCGGTATTCGCCAGAAGGTCTTCATCGCCATGGTCCTGGCCCAGGGATGCGAAACACTGGTTCTGGACGAACCGACAACCTTTCTGGATCCGGCTGCCCAACGGGAGATCATGCAGATTGTAAGGAATCTGAAAGAGGAAGGTAAAACGGTCATTGCCGTCCTGCACAACCTCAGTCAGGCGACAGATATCGCCGACTTTCTCGCTGTCATGACAAGAGATGGGAAAATTGCTGCCGCCGGCACTACCTCTGATGTACTGGGCTCCGGGGCCATAGAAAACGTATTTGATGTGCAACGGGCAGAAGTCGTGGCCGGAGGGAAAAGACGGCAGATATTCTATTGAATATTCCTGTGGGCTGTCATAGTCCCAGTTTTCCCTTCACGGACGCATTCATGGAGCAGATGAAGTTTCCGGACTTCTCCAGGCTCTCCTGCTCCTCAGCGGTCAGATGGTACTCGACAAGTTCCTTCACGCCTCGGGATGTAAGAACGGCCGGGCAGCCCATATAGACGTCCTTCATGCCGTACTCCCCGTGAAACATAGTGGAAACCGGAAAGACCTTGTTCTCATCCTCCATGATAGCCCGGATGATCTGACCCGTGACAGCCGCAATGCCGTAGGTAGTTGCGCCCTTCACTTCCATGATCTGATAGGCAATCTGTGAAGTATAGCGGTTTGCCTCCTCGAGGTTGATGCCCTTGAGACGCTCGGGATTGTCCTTCAGGATATCCGTGAATTTTTTCGAGCCGACGGAGACCTGGCTCCAGGGAATGAACTGGCTGTCCCCGTGCTCTCCCATGCAGAAGGCTTCGACACTCCTGGGGTCTACGCCCATTACCGTGGCGAGATAAAGGCGCAGGCGGGCCGAATCGAGGCTGGTGCCGGTTCCGATGACACGTCCGTCCGGCAGACCGGACAGCTTCTGTACCCAATAAGATACTACGTCCACGGGGTTCGTGATCACGACAAAGATGCCGTCGAACCCGGTCTTCATGATTTCGGGAACCATATCCTTCACAATCTTCACGGCACTTTGTGCCATGTCCATTCGGACCATTCCGGGCGTGTACGGAGCGGAAATAGCCAGGACAATGACATCCAGGTTCCCGCAGTCCGTATATGTCCCGGTCGTCACACTGATATTGTTTCCGGAATAGCCCATGGAGTGCTGCAGGTCCAGCATCTCGGCAACTGCTTTCTTTTCATTCCGGTCTATAAGAACGAGGTCGTCACAGAGATGTTCTGTCACAAGATAGAAAGCCAGCGTGGCCCCGACATTTCCCGTTCCGACGATGCCTACTTTTTTCCGCTCAATTGCCATTCTTCTCTTCCTTCCTGAAATCTGTACAGTAGTATCTATGTGAATCCGACCGATTGGCCTTTCACGCCTCATCATGGAAATGTATTATTGTTTAACATTTCCACCTGTCTGTGTGCCTGTTTCAGTTTCCCTGCTGCCGGTCAGCACCCTGCCGTCAGCTTGCAGGGTAATCGAAGTATCCCCCAGGCCGGCGCTGATATCGTTCAGTTTATCAAGAACGGCCTGTCCTTCAGCTCCTGAAAGGGGTGTCGGACAAAAGTCGTTCGTGTCCGTCCTGGAACTCAGATGGCAGGGGATGACCTTCGCATCTATTCCTTCCTGCAGGACCCCGTCCGAAAAGGCAAAGGTCTGCTGATAAATCATCGTGTCCTTGTCGTCCGGATTCCGGTTGCCCCCGAAGCAGAAATTGCCTTCGCTGTATAGAATCATCTTCCCGTGGTACTCTTCCAGCCCCTGCAGGACATGGGGATGGGCCCCGATGAAGAGGTCAGCCCCGTCGTCAATGATCCGGTGGGCAAAATCTGTCTGAGCCGCTTCCGGGGTATAGTTTCCCTCGATTCCCCAGTGGCACATGAAAATCACGAGGTCAGCCCCCTGGCCTCGAAGCTCATCCATGGCTTTTTTCACCGCTGCTTCCTTGTCGGAACCCATATTAAAGCACATGGCTGCCACGAGACCGACCTTGACACCGGTCTCTGTCGTAATCAGGGCCGTTTTGCTTTCATAGGCATAGGGAATGCCGGCCGAATCGAGTGCCGCCCAGGTGTCTTCTGCTCCCTGCTTTCCGTAGTCCATGATGTGATTATTTCCGGTACCGACAGCATCAATGCCGGCTGCTGTCAGGATTCCTACGTACTCCGGCGGGCCTTCGATATTGTACTTCTTTTCCACTCTCTCAGTTGAAGTCGAAAACACGCCTTCGAGATTGGCCAGGGTCAGGTCATCCGCGGCGAAATATTGTTTTACATTTTTAAAAAAGTAGTCCGATCCATATTTGTCATAGTAGGAAAGGAAAGAGCCGCTGTAACCGTGAATCTGCAGCTTTCCCAGAGAACAGTCACCGACAGCGGAAATTGTAACGGTCTTCGTTTCCGGGACCGGCTCCGCGGGTACAGCTTCTGCCAAGGCCTCTCCGGAAACAGCTCCAGAGGTGACCGCAAGGACAGAACCGCTCACTGCTCCCCCTGAGTCAATTTCCTGCGCGTCGGAAGCTTTCCCGGCTTCATTATCTGCCGCCGTTTCGTCTGCAGCTGCATTTCCCTCACCCAGAGCGGGGCGCAAGGTATTTGCTCCGGGCAGGAAGCCATCACCAAAGACCCCGAACCCGAAGCAGAGGAATACCAGTACGACAGCTGTCACCATCAGACCTATGGAAAGAACGTACTTATGCTTTCGTTTCAAACAGGACTCCTTCAATACACACGAAAAGGCCCCGGACTCCTGCAGCCTTGCAGGTCCGGGGCCGAAAATTTCAGGAAAGAAATCTCATGACGAAGGCCGGTCTTCCACCTTCCGGCTCATCTGCTCAATGATTTCGGAAATCTGCTTCGTCTGCCATATCTTCACTTGTCAAGATGTAGTCATTCCGGAGAAAAAGGCTCCGGGCCTTGCATTGCGGACCTCCATGCCCACAACGCCTTTATTATAGCACGCAATACGGCATTTTCATATAACGAGTTCTAATAATCGGTAGGCCTGAAAAGCTGAAGGCATGGAGTAAGTTTTCTCCAGTTCTTCCGGTGTCACAAGGACTTTCCGGCCATCGTCCGCCAGCTTTCCCTCAAGAGCTGCCACCCGGATTTCGTAGCCCGTCATGCGCCACTCCACGTGGGAAAACAGATGCTTTGCCTCAGGAAGTCTTTCTATATGAAGAGGCATAAGACCCATGTCCTCCACCTTCTTCAGGGCCTCCCTCTCAGACAGATGTCCTTCTTCATTCGGAAATTCCCATAGGCCTGCCAGGAGGCCCTTCGATGGCCTCTTGTCAATGAGATAGCGCTCCCCGTCCCGGATGCGGAGGACCGTGAGGTCCGTCACCTTCCGGGCCTTTTTCGGACTCTTCACGGGGTAGGCACTTTCACAGCCGCTTTCATGGGCCCTGCACATCTCGGAAAGAGGGCACTGCCCGCAGACCGGCGCCGTATTTCTATGGCAGACCATGGCGGAAAGGTCCATGAAACCTTGATTGAAAGCACCCGGAGAATAGGTTTCTGTCTCAGCCTCCATTACAGTGGAAAGCTCTGCTGTCACGGCCTTCTTCGTCTTTTCTTCGTCCACCGGCCGCCCGTCCGCCCGCAGACGGGAAAGCACACGCAGTGCGTTACCATCAACAGCAGGAACTTTTTCCCCGAAGGCAATGGAGGCCACGGCCCCGGCCGTATAGGTTCCAAGCCCCGGCAGAGAACAAAGGGCCTCAAATGAAGAGGGAAACTTTCCGCCGAAGCCTTCAGGGCTGCAGATAATCTGCGCTGCTTTCTGCATATTGCGGACCCGGCTGTAGTAACCGAGGCCCTCCCAGAGTTTTAAAAGTTCCTCCTCCGGGCACACAGAAAGAGCCTGCACGTCCGGCAGGCTCTTCAAAAAACGTTCATAGTAGGGAATGACGGTCTCCACCCGGGTCTGCTGCAGCATGATTTCGGAAACCCAGATGTGATAAGGGTTCGTATCGCGCCTCCATGGCAGGAGGCGTTGATTATTCTCATACCAACTGACAAGGACCCCGATCAGATTTCCGGGAATGGGAGCTGTCATAAGGACTCCTTCGACCACCAGATTAATGCATAATGCATCGTTCATAATTCATACGCCTGAATTATACATAACTGCCTGAGCGTCACTCCGCATGATGGTGGCAGCCCTCGTGGACCGCATCCTCATTCGTCTCAAGGGTTCCGGCCAGAAGGGCATCTACTGCGGCGTCTGCTTCACCGGTCACCCCGGGATACGTCTTGATGCCCAGGGAATTCAGCATCATAATAATAGGAGCGCCCGCGCCTCCCATAATTACGGCATTTGCTCCATGCGATGCGAGGAAATCCACAAGAGCGCCATGTCCGGCTCCTTCCGTATTCACGACCTCAGAGGAAACGACTGTCCCGTCCTCCACGTCATAAAACTTAAAATTCTCCGTCCGGCCGAAATGCTGCCAAACTTGGCCATTGTCATAGGTCACTGCGATTTTCATGATAGTCTCCTGATATCTATATGAAACTTTGACCAACAATCTGCCTTATCTTATATCTTCCGAACCGTTGTGTCAAAGTGCAGTCCTTACTTTTTCTGCGAATAGTCGTAAAAGCCCTTTCCGCTGTTAATGCCCTTCTCGCCCTTGTCGATTTTCTCCTTGAGTATTCCCACAAAGATATTGAGGGGCGTTCCCTCCTGCTGCGCTTCCGGCTGCATGCGGCAGATGTTGTAGGCTGTATCCAGCCCCACGATATCAAAGATCTCGAAAGGTCCCTTCGGAGCGCCGGTTCCCAGCTTCCAGGTCCTGTCGATGGTCTCCGGATCGGACACTCCTTTTCCGAGCAGCATTCCGGCCGCATTAAGAAAAGGAATGAGAAGGGAATTCAGCATATAACCCGGCTGCTCCTTCTTCAGTTCCAGGGGAATCATATTGAGCTCTTTGGCGAAATCGACCGTCGCCTGATATACGGAAGGTGACGTCTCCGGCTCTCCCATGATCTCTGCCGTGTTCTGCCGCCAGATGGAGTTTGCGAAATGCATGGCGCAGAAGCGGTCCGGCCGGCCCGTAAAGGGCGCCATCACGGAAGGAAGCAGGGTGGAAGAATTCGTCAGAAGGATGGTCTTTTCAGGAAGATAAGCCTGCATCTTCCTGAAGAGTTCTTCCTTCGCGGAAAGATCTTCCGACATTGCCTCAATGACAAAGTCCGCATCGGCAAAGGCCTTGCCCATATCAAGTTCAATATGGAGAAGCTCTGCAAAGTTCTTCTTTGCCCTTGCAAGAGCCTCATCGATTTTTTCTTCTGTGAGGTCGGCAGGGCCTGCAAAAAGCCCTCTGGGATAGAGATAGCCCGCCATCGGGTTTCCGATCAGCTTCCGTGCCCCTTCTATGTCGGCCAGAATCGCCTCCTCATAGTGGTCGATCTTCGGCTGTGTCCGCCCGATCGAGCCTTCGCTCCGGAGCCAGAAGGTCGTGTCATGCCCCGTATAGGCGCTCATCAGACCGATCTGCACACCAAGTACGCCTCCGCCTGCCAGTACTACTTTTTTTGCCATCGCTTTCTCCTTTCATCTGGTTTTTCTTTCCCCCGAACTGCCTCTGTGCTTCACCGTGCCTCCGCCCGGATGGCCTTTCTTGTATCTTTGACGATATCTGACATGGACATTTCCTTCAATTCGTTCTCCATGGCCTTCTGTACCCGCACGAGCCGCTTGTCCACGGACTTATGAATATTTCTTCCGACCGGGCAGTTCGCATTCGGATTCTCATGGAAGTGGAAAAGACCGTCTTCGCTGACACAGTCAACAGCTTTGTAGATATCGTACATCGAAATCTTCTCCAAAGGCTTTGCAAGAGTGATTCCGCTCTTTCCCTGGCTGATTGCAATGATTCCGGCTTCTTTGAGGTCTCCCATGACGCCCCGGACAATGACGGGATTCACCCCTACACTGTCCGCCAGAAAGCTGCTGGTCACCTTTTCCGTTTCCTGGAAATAGTCGATTGCCGTGACAATCTGTATGGCGATAGTAAATTTGCTTGTGATCTGCATGAGCGTGCCTCCTTTCCTGTAATATATCTTCTTACAGGAGCGCCGTCAATAGGGACGTCTTAAAAAACGTGCACCGGGCGTATTTCAGAAATCTGAACCACTTTGCCGGAGGCCTTCAGTTCATCGAGATCGTACTGATTCTGGATATTGAGCCAGAACTCCGGTGTTTTTTGCAAGCCCTTTCGGTACTTTTATTATGCAATGTTAGGACATATAAGCCAGTGGAAATTTCATTACTTTTGCCTATAAAAAACATGAGCTTCTATTAATAATCTTCCTCATTCATCCCTTCGACAAACTGGAATTGAGCCCGCCGCAGGCGGGCGATGCAAATTGCCCTGAAAGGGCAATTTGATGGGCTTCGCAGAGAATTGTTCTAAATACTTAGAGCCCGATAACTTCTGATTTGTAAGCGGTAAATACGGTACGCAAAAACCTCCGTCGGAGGAATTCTCAGCCGTTCCTCCGGCATGATTCGGGGACGAGAAAGTCCAGGAAGTTCAAAAAGTCTTTAGACTTTTCATACTTCCTGGACTCTTTTTGCTG
>JAZASQ010000027.1:0-20036 GCA_036343235.1 Lachnospiraceae bacterium | reverse complement strand
CGCATTCATGGTCTGGTTCAGCTGACTGTCGATGTTCTTCGAGCTGGAATAGGCCGCGATCACTGTCAGCAGCACCAGGGCTGCCGCAATCACGGGAACCAGCCAGACCAGCATTCGGGAACGGATACTCTTAAACCCCATAGCCTCTCTCCTTTTTCAAAGAATGCCATTTCCGCAGTCCGGGTATCTCCCTCCGGGGCCGCAGAAAAAATAAAGCCGGAAGAATTTCTTCCGCCGGCCTTTGAGTACTATATGCTACCGATAGAAATTCCTTTACAGATTATAAAGGGTGTTTCTTCTCATTTCAATTGAATTTCTGTAAAAACTGCGTAACTCCGGCGGGCCCGCAGGGCTTCGCGTCTCTCACCCTGGCAATCAAAATTCAGGTTCTATCAGTCCGTATGTGTTCTGCTTCTTGCGCTTGTATACGACATTGACCTCGTCGGTCTCGGCATTCCTGAACACGAAGAAATTGTGGCCCAGGAGCTCCATCTCGATGCAGGCATCCTCAGGATACATGGGCTTCAGGCCGAAATGCTTCGTCCGGGTGATGCGGATGTCGCCGGAAACGATGTCGGCGTCCTCATCCTCAAAAGTCTCTTCCCCGCTGTCCATGAACTCGCTGGAGAAGTAAGCCACGTCGTCCTCATCTCTGGGGCCGTTCTGGGCCTTGTCAATGATGCGGGTCCGGTAGCGGCGGAGCTGACGCTCTATGACTTCCTCCACCTCATTGATGCTGGTATACATATCATCCGAAGCTTCCTCAGCCCGGATGGTGTGGCCCTTGACAGGAATAGTCACCTCGATCTTCTGCCGCTCTTTCTCTACCGACAATGTAACATTCGCCCTCGTATCCGGGGTGAAAAAGCGGTCCAGCTTTGACAGCTTCGCTGTAACGGCCTCCTTCAGGCCATCCGTAAGTTCGATTCCACGACCGGTAATTGCTATTTTCATAGTCCAGTCCTCCTTTTCATTTGGGTTTCTTCTGAGGTATACTATTTCGTATACTTCAGTTTAGTGAATTATACCATAACGCCCGGGAGAAAAGGGAGAACTTTTTATGAAAAATGACAAGAATAATGCAAAATTTGAAGACAGTGGAAGCAACACAGCTCCATCCCATGCCGACATGCGGGAATCTGCTTTGACAGGTTGCCAGGCCGCAAAGAAGAACGCCATTGTCACCGGGGCATCCAGAGGAATCGGCCGCGCCACTGCCATCGCTCTTGCTGAAGCCGGCTGGAAACATATCACCATCTGCGCCGACCGGGATGCGGAGGGGCTTCAGGAGACGATGAGAATAATATCAAAAAGCATTTCTGCTGCAGCTTCCGGCAATTCTGCCTGCCAAGGTCGGGCGGCAATTGCAGCAGGTCAATCCGAATTACCGGGGGAATCTCCGAAAGCGGCTGAGGGCAGTTCTGCATGCAGAGTCACATCCCTGCTCGGCGACATCTCGGATGAAGCCTTTGTGCAGAAGCTTGTGGATACGGCCTGCGCAGAAGCCGGGAGCCCAGTGGACACCCTCATAAACAATGCCGGCATTTCAATTGTAGGCCTTGTTCAGGATCTTTCCTACAGCGACTGGCACCGCATCGTGGACGTCAATCTTTCAAGCATCTTTCTCACAAGCCGGGCAGTCATCCCCGGCATGGTCCGTGAGCAGGCGGGCTGCATTATTAATGTGTCTTCCATGTGGGGGCGGGTCGGGGCCTCCTGCGAAGCGGCCTACTCGGCCACCAAGGGCGGCGTCATTGCCTTCACCCGGGCGCTCGCAAAGGAGCTCGCGCCGTCCGGTATTTCCGTGAATGCCATCGCCCCCGGCTGCGTGGATACAGTCATGAACGGCCACCTTTCCGCTGAAGAAAAAGCGGCCCTGGCGGAGGAAATCCCCGCGGGCCGCTTCGCATCGCCATCTGAAATTGCCGCCGTCATTGTGGGCATTGCCATATCGCCTGCCTACATGACAGGGCAGGTAATTGGAATTGACGGGGGGTATATCTGAGGGGCGGCTTTCAGTACATGCGGCGCCCATGCTCCCGCACCGGAAGTATCTTTTCTTGCCTTTCAGTACAGGCGGCGCCCATGCTCCCGCAAAGCAAGTCGCAGCAACAGCAGTTTGGTGCAAATGCCGCCCATTTCAAATCTTGCCGATACCTGAGAAGCGCCACTTTCGGTCTCAATCTGCAGCTTTTTCTGCAAATGCCGCCCATCCATACAGCAAACAGCATCGGAAGATGGGCGGTATTTGTCCTAAAGGCTGGCCTTTTGCGACTTGCTTTTGTCTTTTGAGGTCTCGCCATGCGATTGGAATTCTACTCCGCCTTCTTTCTCCTCCCCAGGATCAACAGGACAATCACCAGCACCAGCGGGAAGCCGACTCCCGAAAGGACGCCAGCCCTCAGGTTGTCACCGGCACTCTGGGAAATCATGCCGACAATGCTGGGACCCGCGGTCCCGCCCGCATCCCCTGCCAGGGCAAGAAGGGCAAACATGGCAGTCCCGCCGGCCGGCAGGGTCTTCGAGGAAATGCTGATGGATCCGGGCCACATGATACCGACGGAAAAGCCGCAGACAGCGCAGCCGAGAAGGCCGAGCGCCGGAAGGCTTGCGAGGCCGGCCAGGAGATAGCAGCACAGGCACAGAATCCCGGAGAAAATCATATAACGGGTCAGATTCATCCGGTCCCCGTATTTGCCGAAAATCGCCCGGCTGGTGCCCATGAGAACTGCGAAGGCACAGGGGCCGGCAATGTCGCCGATGCTCTTCGTCACGCCGAGGGCCGATTCGGCAAAGGCGGAAGCCCACTGGGCCATGGCGATTTCAGAGGCCCCGGCGCAGATCATCAGGATGCAGAGAAGCCAGAAAGTGCCGTTCTTCAGGAGCTGCCCCATGGTCATGCTCTCATCGTCCTCCACCAGTTTCTCAATGGGGCAGCGGAGGAAGTTGAAAATATTGACAAAGGGAATCAGGGCCCAGATGACAGCCAGAATCCGCCAATGTTCCAGGCCGAAGAGCCGGAAGAATAATGTAGAACCCGCTATTACCCCGACCGAGCCCCAGCAGTAGAAAGAATGAAGAAGGCTCATGACGCTTTCCTTGTTGTCAAAGGGGCAGGCCTCAACAATGGGGCTGACGAGTACTTCAATAAGTCCGCTTCCCATGGCATAGACAACGGTGCAGAGAATGATTCCGGCAAAGGGGTCCGGAAAAACATTGGGAAGCAGAGCCAGACCTGCCAGACCGGCCGCTGAAAATATTTCCGAAAGGACGACCGCCCGCCGGTAGCCGATCCGGTCCACGAATTTGGCGCAGAAGAGGTCAATCAGGAGCTGGGTCAGGTAGAAGACCGTTGAGATCAGGGCAATCCGCCCGAGAGAAATCCCGAACTCCCTGTGAAATGTTGTAAACAAAAGCGGCGCGAAGTTGGACGCAATGGCCTGGGTGATGAAGCCCATATAGCAGGCGATCAGAGTGCTTTTGTATTTGTTCCCCGTCTTCGTTTTCATATTCTTTTCCCCGCCTTCATAACAAAAGTCCGCCAACAAACCTATACCGCTTGGGCCTATGACTTGCTTCAATGCAAATGTCCGCCAATACCCAGGCCGGTCTTGGGCCTATGACTTGTTTCAGAACAAAAGTCCATCTCAAAATCACTTCATCAGCCGCCGGCAGAGGGCGATGCGGTCTGCACCTGCTGCCCCCGGCAGAGAGTTCTCGAAGCGCACGTGACTGTCCAGCCAGGCGTCAGTGATGATCGATTCACCGGCGGCAGTTGTATACGCATTGCGTGTTACTACTTCCCGTGCCGTCCCTGCTTCGTCTGCTTCATGGAACGTCGTTCCGCCCGCATCATAAATGACCGCCCGCTCATAGGCGTCGTCATCGCGAAGAAGCCCTGTCTCCCCAAGGAGAAAGCGGATGTGCTTCGCCGTCCCGTAGCCCCCGTCATAGACTACGTCGTCCGAAAGGGCAAGAGCTTTGGCTATGGGCTTCTTCAGGAAGGGATAATGGGTGCAGCCAAGGACGACCGCATCCACCTTGCCCGCGTACGCCCCGATCATGTCCGCCACAAAGGCGTCTGTCTCCGGTCCCTCCAGGTGTCCGCTTTCCGCATATTCCATCAGGCCCGGGCAGCCCAGGGGGATGACCTCGCGGCCGTCCGAGAAGCGCTGCAGGAGGGCGTGAAACTTCTCTTCTTGGATCGTAAGGGGGGTGGCCAGAACCAGGATGTGCCTGCGGCCCGCATCAGCCGCCGGTTTCAGGGCAGGCTCTATGCCGACAATGGCCCGGCCCGGATAGAGGCCCCTCATGACTTTGACCGCTGCTGTAGTCGCTGTATTGCAGGCGATGACAAAGGCCTTGGGATGGTACCGCCTCTCGGCGTCCGCGGCGGCTTCAAGCGTCAGCTCCCGCACCTCTTCTGTCGTCTTCGTACCGTAGGGGGCGTTGGCGCTGTCCCCGAAGAAGACAAACTGCTCGTCCGGCATGAGGCGGGCCGCCTCCCGCAAAACGGAAATGCCGCCCACACCGGAATCCATGACCCAGATGGGGGCCTCCTTCAAATTCGGATTCATATTATTCTGCACAAAAAATGCCTCCAAGAGTATATTTGCTCATCTCCCGCACAGGAGTACCTGGTCGTTCAGGCGGAGAATCATGTTGGGGCGCGGCTCCCGGGCCCGGCCCTTGCGGACAATAGCCGAGAGCAGGACATTTTCCGGAAGAGCGATATCCCCGACCTTCTGCCCCAGCCACCGGTGCTCGGGCCCTATGGTGACGGCCCGTACCCGGATTCCGATATCCATCTGGGGCTCCAGGGAGGTCACCAGCAGCATATCCTCCTCCTGAAGAACGGTCTCCGCAAGGGGGACATTCACGCTGTCCTCCCGCAGAATCGCAAGAATGCGGAATTCACCCGACAGGGGAACTTCGGCTGTCTTCAGACCGATCCAGGGATGCCCGTGCTCCAGGGTAATCTCGAGATAACTCATCGGAGACTCGGCGGCCGCGATGGTCATGGCCTTTGCCTTCTGGTACTGCTCGACAAAGCCGGCGGAAATAATACCGGTAGGGATGGCGACGAGCCCGACGCCCAGGAAGGAAATGACAATGGCCAGGGCCTGACCGAGCAGGGTAACCGGGTAGATGTCTCCGTAGCCTACAGTGAATATGGCCGACACGGCCCACCACATGCCGGAGAAGGCGTTCTTGAAGACCCCGGGCTGGGCGTTATGTTCTATGGAATACATGAGCAGAGACGAGGCCAGCATCATGATGAAGATCAGGACGACGGAAGAAACAATCTGGTCCCGCTTGGCTTTGAGGACATCGACCATGACCGAAAAGGCGTCGCTGGTCGCGCTGACCTGAAAGAGGCGAAGCACCCTGAAAATCCGAAGAACCCTGAGGGCCACAATCCCCGTCGGCAGGAAAAGGGGCAGGAAATACGGGAGTATGGACCAGAGGTCAATCTGACCGTAGAAGGAAAAGAAAAATTTGAGGACAGCCTTATGAAACGGCTGGCCCGGGAACTGATACTCCGCTGTATATATACGCAGCGCGTACTCGATGATAAAAATCACGAGAGTAATATATTCCACCGCGTGCAGCGGCAGCAGCAGGGAGGGCGGCAGCTGAAAAGTCTCCAGAATCAGGATGACGAGATTTGTGAAGATGGCCGCAACGATGACGATATTGCAGGCCTGGCTGGCCGCGTCTTCCCTGTTCCCTATATTGATGAGCGCAAATATTTTCTTCTTGGCCGCCGCGTGTCTGGCCGGCTGCTGGTGAATTGTCTCTTTCATTACGCAAAATGTCCTGCCAAAATTTACCCGCATGGATGCAACAGGTGATGCCATTATACTACAAAAAGGAGCCCCCAAACCGGGGGACTCCTTTTTTCTTAAACATGCGGCGGACTTTTGTCCTGAATCAAGCCATAGGCCCAAGGCAGCCTGGCATCTTGGCGGACTTTTGTCCTGAAACAAGCCATAGGCCCAGGACAGCCAGGCATCTTGGCGGACTTTTGTCCTGAATCAAGTCATAGGCCCAAGGCAGCCAGGCATCTTGGCGAACTTTTGTCCTGAAACAAGTCATAGGCCCAAAGCAGCCAGGCATCTTGGCGGACTTTTGTCCTGAAACAAGCCATAGGCCCAGGGCAGCCGGGCATCTTGGCGGGCTTTTGTCCTGAAACAAGCCATAGGCCCAGGGCAGCCAGGCATCTTGGCGGACTTTTGTCCTGAAACAAACCATAGGCCCAGGGCAGCCAGGCATCTTGGAGGACTTTTGTCCTGAAACAAGTCATAGGCCCAAGGCAGCCGGGTTCGTGATATCCATGCACTGGCGGGCCCCATAGAGGCAGCGCCCCCCTTCTGCACGGCCATGACCTCCGGGTGCATCTTCTCCAGCCAGAGCCACCTGGGCGCCGCCTTCAAAAAGGAAACAGGTCTCACCATGAGTGCGTTACGGAAGAAGTACCGGATGCAGGAGTTTCTGGACTGAAAACTTCGATGCCACATCAGCGGAGGGCATTCAAGCAGAAAGGTTCCTGCCTTTTCCCCGATGCAGCAGCGGGACAGATTCTAATCCATCGTCCCCAGCAGCCTGTTCTTCACTATCGCAGCGCTTTCGTAGAGCATATTGTTCAGGAGGAAGAGGCGGGGCGAGCCTGATGCGAGCCCCGAGACATCGGAATAGCCCTGCTTCCTTGCAATCGCAAGGGCCCGGTACATGTGGAAATTGTTCGTGACCAGGACGACGGAGCTGTCCTCCGCCGGCAGCAGTTCCCGGCTGTATTTGAGATTCTCCGCAGAGGTCTCCGCTTTCTCCTCGAGAATAATATGGTCCTCCGGGATTCCCTGGCTTTGCAGGTAATCCGCCATTCCCCGGGCTTCCGTGAAAGGCTCGCTCCTGCCTTGCGCACCGGACACAATGCAGACAGCATCGGGGTTTTCTTCAAGATAGGATACTGCCGCATCGAGACGATACTTAAGAATCGTGCTGGGACCGGATTTCCTGACCTGGGCTCCGAGCACGATGACCGCATCCGCTCCGGGCTTTCCCCTGTCAGAAAAATGCGGCAGGATCAGACTCCAGGTGACCGCCACAAGCACAATTCCCGCAGCAATCAGGGCATATATTATTATTTTCACTGCTTTCGGGACCTTTCTCCATACGCCTGCTGCCGTGAGGATTCCCAGCAGGAGGAAGAAGGCGCCCAGGCCCAGCCAGACAAGGAAGAAGGGGCTGCCCGAATGCACGGACCACACGACTGCACCATAGCCCAGAGCCAGGGCGGCCAGCAGAAAAAGCAGGATTGAGAAAACAATTCTCCCCGCTCCGGGCGGCTTTTTCCGCACATCCCGCCGCCGAATCAGCGGATATTCCTCTGTTTTCATTCGAAATTTCCTCCGCAAAGAAAGTTTGCCTGTCAAGCCAATACGAAAATCAGATGTCCTCAAGAAAAGCCGGCAGCATATACAGAGGCTTGAAGTAAAGATTCTTTTCCCGATTGACGTCCTTTTGTGAGAAGAGGTACATGGGCCCGGAAACAGCATGATATGTTTCGGCAAATTTCAGAATGGATTCATGCTTACCGGCAGAAGAGGATTTGATTTCCAGCGGAAGGACCTTGTCCCCGGAAGGCAGGAGAAAATCCACCTCATAATAATGTGTGCTGCCGGGCTTTTCCCAGGTGTGATAGTAGAGTTCCCTCCCCGAGGCCTGAATCAGCTGGGCTGCCATATTTTCATACAGGTACCCCAGATTTGCCGGCAGGCGGTCGGAAAGCATTTTTGCGTAGAGCTCATTTTCCGCTGCCGGGCGATCAGGAAAAAGGAGCGACGTGAAAAGGCCTGTATCTGCCGTATAAAGCTTATAGCTGGAAAGATCTTTTTCTCCGGACAAGCTGAGTGCCGGCTCCATTGTATTGTAGGAAATCAGTACCGTTTTTGAATCCAGCAGATCATAGAGAAGAGCTTCATCCGCATCGGACTTCTTCCTGTTCAACGCTTTTGACAGGATATAGCGCCTGCTGTCCCGTGCCAGCTGGGCAGGAATGGACCGGTAAAGCATGGAGATGCGGCCGGACGGATCGATCTTTTTGAAGTCATCCTCATAGGTCCGGATAATTTCTCTCTTGACCCTGTCGATTTCTTCAAAATTTGCCCCGTTCACGTAGGCTTCCACTGCCTGCGGCATACCGCCGACAGCCATGTACAGGCGAAAATCCCTCATCAGCTTCCGATTCGTTTCAGCACCGACCGGACGTTTCAACTCATACCACTGGCGAATCAGCTGCTCCGCATTGTCTCCGAGAGCCTTGTGAAATTCGAAGAAATCCATGGGATAGATTTCTATCTTCATTTCCTCGGATGGAATCAGAATATCCTTGACGTTTTTTTTGATGGAAATCAGGGAACCCGTCTCAATATAGTGATACCGGCCGTCCTGAACGAGGTACTTGATTGCCTCCCGGGCTCTCGGGAAACGCTGAACTTCATCAAAAATAATGACGGACCTGCCCCGGGTGAGATTGGAATTCGTCTCCGTCTGCAGGCGGAGAAAGAACAGGTCCAAATCGGTCAAATCGTCAAAGCACTTGCGGACATTCTCCCCGACCTTTGCAAAGTCAATCAGCAGATAGGAATCATATTCCTTCTTTGCAAACTGCTCAGCAATAGTGGATTTGCCGACACGACGCGCCCCCTCCAGCAATACGGCATACCTGTCCGCATAATGTTCTTTCCAATTGAGCAGTTCCTGATAGGCCTTTCTTTCAAAGTACATATGAGAGCACCTCCACAAGGCCCATTATATCTGCGTTCTTCCGTTTCTTCAACTTTTTAAATTCAAAAATCCACCCTTTCTTCAATATTTTTTTATCGGAAATGTGGCGTTTCTTCAACTTTTTGATGATAAGGTGCTGAATGACCGACTCATACCGTAAGTTCGATCTGATTCCCTTCGATGGCGACAACGCAGCTTTCATAGTAGCCGTCCCCGGTCGTCCGCGGGCCGCTTACCACTTCATAGCCGTCGCTCCGCAGCTGCTCTGTCAGAGAATCCACAGCCTCTTTGCTGCCCAGGCTGAAGGCAAGATGGGCGTACCCGGTCCGGTTCAGTTCCTTCGGCAGGTCTGCCATCCCCGGCTTGTTCATGATTTCCAGTCTTGCCCCCTCATCGAATGTCAGGAAATAGGACCGAAAGTCCGTCTTCTGATTGTGATAGCCGTCGTTGGACTTGGCTCCAAGGTACTTCACGAAGAAGTCCCTGGCCCCAACCAGGTCGTTTACATACATGGCTACGTGTTCAATCTTCATTGCTGTTCCCCTTCATATTTGCCGCTCTTTTGCATGAATCAACTTTTCTCCGCATAGGCGGAAATCATTCTGCATTTCACTTTGTATTGTACGGCATCTGCGGACTTTCGGCTATTTGTTTTCGGAATGTAGGCGCCGTTTGTAACGCAAGGCTTGAAAAGCGACTCCAGCTTCTGAGACATGGGCGCTATATGCTCCAAACGCCCTTCCTGTGACTTGCTTTTTCAATCCCTGGGCGCCGTTTGTAACGCAAGGCTTGAAAAGCGACTCCAACTTCTGAGCCATGGGCGCTATATGCTCCAAACGCCCCTTCCTGTGACTTGCTTTTTCAATGCCTGGGTGCCGTTTGTACCGAAATGCTTGTTAGGAGACTTCCGCATCAGCGCAGGGACGCCATAAGCGTATGCGAACGACGGCCGAAGTAGCCGTCATGGCGGACTTTTGTCTTGAATCAAGCTACAGGCCCAAGGCCCGTAGGCAGCTTGGCGGACTTTTGTTCTGAATCAAGCTATAAGCCCAAGGCCCGTAGGAAGCTTGGCGGACTTTTGCCTTGAATCAAGCTATAAGCCCAAGGCCCGTAGGAAGCTTGGCGGACTTTTGTCCTGAATCAAACTATAAGCCCAAGGCTGGCGGGCTGCTTGGCGGACTTTTGTCCTGAAACAAACCATAGGCCCACCGCCGGCCGCGGGATTGGCGGACTTTTGTCCTGAATCAAGCTACAGGCCCAAGGCTGGCGGGCAGCTTGGCGGACTTTTGTCCTGAATCAAGCTAAAAGGCCCACTGGTCGGCCGCACAGATGGCGTATAAAAAAACCTCCAGTCGCCTGGCGACCGAAGGTTTGAATGAATCCGTATTCAGAAGGAAATC
The DNA here is from genome assembly GCA_036343235.1 of Lachnospiraceae bacterium. Lineage (GTDB taxonomy): Bacteria > Bacillota > Clostridia > Lachnospirales > Lachnospiraceae > RUG306. The sequence goes on along the minus strand of JAZASQ010000027.1, from coordinate 9,846 downwards.
ACTTCTTGTTGACAGCGTCCTTGAGGGCCTTGCCGGGACGGAACTTGGGAGCTGTGGAAGCAGCGATCTTGATTTCCTTGCCGGTCTGAGGGTTGCGGCCTGTGCGGGCTGCACGCTTCGTGGTCTCGAATGTACCGAAGCCGATGAGAGTGACCTTGTCCTTCTTCTTCAGAGCCTTCGTAACTACTGATGTATAAGCATCAACAGCTGCTGCAGCGTCTTTCTTGGAAAGACCTGTTTCCTTTGCGATAGCTTCTACGAATTCTGCTTTGTTCATAGTGCTTGTTCTCCTTTGTTTTTTTCTGCCCCCGCTTTGCGGGAACTGGATTTTTTGCCTCCGGCCTCCCGGAAACAGTTGTATTCTATACCACTGTCCGTGGTACTGCAAGCAAAAGCCTTGAAAATACTCGATTTTTGTGCAATCCGTCCAAGTGGAAGGCTTGATTCTTGGCGGTTTTAACGGGAAACGCACGCACTGCGCTTTATTTTTGCGCCTCTTCCGCCTTGGCCCTCCTGATCTCTTCCTCATTCTTCTTCATCTGCTCCATGAAGATATCGATGAGGTTCTGGGCGAAGGACAGGCGGTAGAGCTGGATCATGGTCGAGTCGATGAGGTCGCCGACCCGGAAACGGAAGGTGACCTTGACCATGTCCTTATCCGGCGTGGCAAAGATGTTCTCGAAAATCTTGATGGACTCGACATCAACCGTATCCGTCTTGGGAGGAGTGATGTCAACCGCCCGGTTCAGCATGACGGAAAGGGAGGTCGCCGCGTTGCCCATCATCTGGTTCATGGCCTCGGAGATGGCCGACAGCTGCAGTTCCGAAACCTCGCCCTGATTGTTCGTCCCGTCGCCGCCCATCATGAGGTCCGTCATGGTCATGACGTCCGTGGGCTTCAGGAGGAGGATGTCCCCGCCCTCAAGACCCTTGGAGTAGTTGATGTGGACGAGGATGCACTGGCGCTCGTAGTCATCGAGGGCCTGACTTCTATTGATGACCTCGATTCTCGGCATCTCGATCGTCACCTTCTTGTTCTGAAGGAGGGCCGAAAGGGCCGTTGTGGACGAGCCCATGCTGATATTCGAAAGTTCGCCGAGGGCGTCAATCTCCTCTTCTGTAAGTATCTCTTCCGCCATATCCCTCTCCTTTTCTACCCCTCACGGCTCATGACTAATATAAAGCCCCGGGGAGGTCTTTCCCTTTTCATATCCGAATTTCCGGACTTTTCCTGCCCGGAAAATATATCCATATCTGCCATTTTACAAGGCAGGTCCTCAAATTTCAAGCCGAAGTGCATCTGTTCCGGCTGGCTTTGCCGCGGGGTATTTGACTGCAGGATCCTGCGTGCAGGTGCGAACAAGGTTTTTGTTTTGCATTATTCATGGCATTCTCATCGGAGCATGGTCAGATAGTCGACGTTAAACACCCCTGTCCCATAGAAAATGAGGGCGATGATGAAAAGGTGGACGGGGTAGAAGGCATAGAAGAAGTACTTGAGCTGCATGCCCCGCCTGCCGTTATAAAACCAGATGAAGATGATGTCGATGGCTGCCAGGAACTCTATGGTGCCGCACGTCAGGCCCAGCATCAGGACCCCGAGGGCAAAACCCCGAGTATTATTGACCCGGATCCGGAAGAGGTCCCCTTCCGGCTTCTTCCGCTCGGAGAGGACATACATGACGATGATGGTGCAGACGCCGCCGGCCCCGTAATCCGTGTCCAGAAGCTCCGCCCCGATGGCGCAGCCCAGGACGACCGCCAGAATCAGAAGAAAACGCAGAACCGGATTTTTCGGGGTCGGAGAAGCTGCTTCTCTCCCCCGGCCCCTGTCTCCTTCCAAAAGCTGCAGAAGGGTGATGGCCAGGCCGCCGAAGAAAAGGGTGAAGAAGACATTCTGATAGGTCGGGTCGATGAGGGTCCCGGAAAAAGCCATATCGAAGGAAAGCTCAGAAACTGCCGCAAAAATCAGAAGCCGCCCCAGGTACTTCCACCGGCTTCTTGTATAGTAAAAGCCTTCCGCCAGGAGGAAGCAGAAAATGGGGAAGGCGATGCGGCCGATGCCCCGGCCCACCTGATAGCCCGTTCCCAGAGGGACCATGGACGTGGAGCCGTAGACCGCTGTGATGTGGTCTATGAGCATGGTCACAATAGCGAGGATTTTTAAGAAAGCCCCGTCCACAAAGGGACGGCCGCCGCGGGTGGGACTTTGCCTATTGGTTTCTTCCGGGTTGACCTGTGGTGCGTTCATACAAAAATCTACTTTCTTCTGCCTTATGCAGTACCTGCACAGGGCCGCTTTGAAGCATTTCGCTCTATAAAAATCAGCCGGTCTTCGGTCAGCTACCGAAAACCGGCTGAAATATCAATCATTTACAATGGTGACTTCCCTGGGCTTTGCCCGGTGCAGGGCCTGCAGAATCTCCCGGTCCGGCTGAAAGAGGATGGCATATTCACTGTTGCTGTCCTTCGAGTCCTTGGCGATCATCGTGTAGAGGGGCTGGTCCGGGTCGGAGCCTGCCGCATTGACCGTATGCAGATGCTTGGCCTCGTAGCCCCGCAGGGAATCGTGTCCGTTCGGTGCGACAAGGACGAGCTCCTCTTTGAGGTCCACGGTGCAGAGCTCTTTCCGCTTTTCCTTGTTCGTCACTTTCGCGACGTCAAAGACCCCGTTCGTCACGCTGTAATCGAAGTCGACTTCCAGGGACTTGTTGTAGAGATAGAAGACCACGAAGAAGGCAATGCCGACCATCCAGCCGATCATCATGAAGGGGGGATAGACGAACCCGGCCAGGAAGGCCAAAACGGCAAGGGCTATGAACACATAGGCCACCATCCGCTGTCCTGTCGAGGGATGCTTTGCTACAGAACCTTCTACAAATATATCTTCAAGCATAGTAAAAACCTTTCAAAAACACTGCACCATTATGTAACCGGATCTGCCGCAAAGAAGCTCATCGGGCAAGACCGCGAAATCCATCGCGCCTGTATCAGAAGACGGCCGTCAATTGTTTCCCATCTGGAAATTGATATCGTCCTCAGCAATCCTCAGTTCATCCTGGATATTGGCGTCCTTTTCGCAGATGTTCCGGAGGGCGTTGGCCAGGTCCCTTCGGGCCGGCGTATAGTAGTCGTTCTGCTCTACGGGCTGCACATGGGTCCCCATCTCCACAATCTGCGCATTGACCGGCTGATTGCCGAAGTAGGGAACCCCCTGCTGATAGATATTCGAGTCAATAGCATGGGACCAGGTCGAAATGAGGCCGCCCTCCTTCAGGGCCGCATCATAGGTCTCCTTCGCCCCTGCGCCGCCGCCGAAGGTATAGGAGAGAAAGTCCATGGCCAGGTCCTGCTTTTGGCAGGCAGAAGTAATGTAGAGGGAGGAGCCGCCGTTGGAGGCATAGCCTTCTCCGCCAGAGATGGTCGGCAGGGTCGTAATGGCCCACTTCCCTTCATTCTCCGGCACCTGGACAATCGCGGACAGGATCCAGTTCCCATTCATGACGCCGGCCACCTGATCCCCCATGATGGCATGATCCGTATAATCCGGCCAGTCTTCACAGAGGAGGAGGGCGTGATTTTTCACGGCATTGCTCAGGATACTCATGACTTTCACAAGTGCCTCATTGTCTACGAAGTTCGGTTTCCCGTCCTTAAAGAGCGAAGCACCTTCCGCCTGCAGCATCATATAAGGGAGGTCGTTTCCGTCTCCGTCCATGGCCAGGAGGTACTTTCCCGTCTTTTCGTACACGTCTTTCCCGATGCGGATCCAGTCGGCCCAGGCCACGCCGGTCACATCATCCATGCTGTAGCCGGCTTCCGCCAGGAGGTCCGTCCGGTAGGCAAAGACGACGGTCCCGTTGTCGACGGGAAAACCGTAATGGACGCCGTCAATCGTGGAAAAGGAAAGCTTTTCCGCAGCGAAATCGTCCCAGTTCACATCAGCATCGTCCGCCTCCACGAAAACCGCCGGGTAATTCGTCACGTACTGGTGGATGTAGTGATCCTGAAAGAGAACAATATCCGGAAGTCCGCTCACATCGCCCTCCGCACCGGCTTTGGTGACCGCATCCTCCACATCCGCCGACTGGGTGACCTCAATGATATTCAGTTTGAAGTCCGGAACCTTTTTCTGATAGGCTGCTTCAGCCGCCTTCAGGGCCGGGCCGTTGAACTGGCCTTCCCAGGCATAGACGGAGAGTTCGTGCTCCCCTTCCTTTGAAACATCCACGGTATCTGCGCCGATTCCCGTGTCTTCCTGTACCCCGGTCGACGTCGTGTCGGTTCCTGCGCAGCCTGCGAGGACAGACAGGACCAGCACACCGGCCAGCAGAGATGTCAGCAGTTTTTTCTTCATATTTCCCCCAAAGCAGAAAAAGTCAGATGACTGCAATGAAATTAAGCTGCGCCGGTCCTGCCGCGGAAGCGGCTTATTTTTAAAGCGGCCGGACGCACGATTTATTATACCTGATTATCCGGCATGTGCCAAATGAAAAAGGGGAAGAGAAAAATGCGCGCCGCATTTTTCTCTTCCCCGGAAAGTCTTTCAGGAAACCCCGTCTTCAAAAGAGGCGGAACTACTCTCACACGCCCCGGAAGGTGAAACGGTTGACGAGCTGCTTTTCATTGTGGATGAGATAGGGTTCATGCGTGAGAGAACCCCAGGTATCATCTCCGCCGACACCGGCCTCCATGCCCAGCTTCACATAGGTATTGACGAAGGCAGGAAGCTCGTTCGTGTGGTGGGCAGCCTCCAGGTCCCCGGGTTTTACAGGAAGGGCCGAGAAACCGAGGATTTCCGCAGGGGCGATCTTGCCGGAAAAGTCAGGCTCCACCGCATCGAAACGGATGCCTCTTCCCCGGACGTCCGTGATCTCCGCCCAGCGCATACCGGTCCGGAAGCCGCATTCCGAAGGAACGAGGTACTTGGAGAGATTGTCCTCTACATCCATGGCGTAGACGTCCGCCTTGGCCAGGTGCCGGTCAGCATAGGTCTCTTCCGGCCCCTCCCCGTACCAGCGGACTTTTGAAAGACGGCCGTCCAGGGTGAAGAGCATGCCGAACTCAGGCAGCTCGCCGACCTCAGCTGAAGGAGGCAGGGTCTCGGTCACCTGTACGACCCCGTCCCCTGTCACTGCATATTCAATCGTGCAGTCAAGGGCCGGTTTTACAGGAAGGTGATAGGTGAAGGTGACTTTGACAAAGTCTTCGCCCTTCTCCACCTTGCAGGGGGTCATCTGCCGCCCGTGCCCGTATTTGGGCGATGCATAGAGGGATGCCGCCATCCACTGGCCGCCCCGGAAGGCAATCTGATTTGCCATGTCGTTCTCGGTAGGGGCCCGCCAGAACGTGGGCCGGGGCTGCTCCCTGATGAGCTCCATTCCCCCGTAATTATAGGAAGTAAGGCCGCCTGTCAGCTTGCTGAAGTAGACGGAGAAGTCGTCGTTTCTGACCCCGACCTCGTGGCAGGACTCAGCCACAGACAGATTCTTCCTCACATTCATGTCCGACCCCATAGAGAGGCCGGAAGGGGAATAGAGGCAGTCAGAGACGGACTGGAGGCCGTCATACTTTCCAAAAGGCTTCTGGGCCCAGGCAATCTCATAGCCGGCATCCGCCCAGGGGGTGTCCCCGTCCAGGCGGAAGGAAAGGGTGGCCTGGTACTCGCCGGTGCCGTCAGATTCCCCGCGGTTTATATTATCCTCATGAATCTTCTCTTCGATGTCAAAGGGCAGGGGGCAGGTCTTTGTCGTAAGGGGCGCTACCGCTGCCCGGAAGGTCTCCTCGCACACGACCCGGTCCTCGCGGGACAATGTCAGGACGGCCCGGAATTTCTCCGTATTCGTAAAGAGGAAGCGGTTTTCGATTTCCGCCGCATTCGTGGAAAGCTTCGCCCAGACGGACTGGTAGCAGGCCTTGACTTCCTGCATCTTCGGACTGGGCTCCCGGTCTTTTGCATAGCAAATGCCGTTTCCGGAGAAGGAGCCGTCGTGGGGCCGGTCGCCGAAGTCGCCGCCGTAGCCCTGGAACTCTGTCCCGTTCTTGTCCGTAAGCGTCATGGACTGGTCTATGTAGTCCCAGATAAAGCCGCCCTGGTAGCGGGGCTCCTGGTTGGCAAAATCCGTGTACTCCTTCAGATTGCCCGTGGAATTTCCCATGGAATGGGCATATTCGCAGTTGATATAGGGCTTGTCCGGAACCTCGGCAAGGCGCTTTTGAATCTCCGGGACGGGGTAATACATGGTGGAAATCATGTCCGTTGTCTCGGGATATCTGGGGTCATGGTCAACGCCCTCGTAGTGAATGAGCCGGTTTTTGTCCAGGGAGCGGAAGAGGTCAGCTTCATCCCGGATGACCGTGCCGCCGTAGGACTCGTTTCCGCAGGACCAGATGAGGATCGAGGGGTGGTTCTTGTCCCGCTCATACATGGAACGGGCCCGGTCGAGGATCATACCCCGGAAATTTTCCCGGTCGCCCGGTACCGCATAGGAATCCCCGCGCTTTTCCTGCCAGATGGCGTCCCAGATGCCGTGGGTCTCCATATTTGTCTCATCAATAATGTAGAGCCCCAGGATATCCGCCAGCCGGTAGAGGGCGGTCTTGTTGGGGTAATGAGACGTGCGGACGGCATTGATATTGTTCCGCTTCATCGTGATCAGGTCTTTTGCGATGTCGCTGTCCGGCATGACCCGGCCGCTCTCTGCGGAAAACTCATGCCGGTTCGTTCCGTTGAAGACAATCCGCTTTCCGTTCAGGCACATGATGTGGTCTATGAGCTCAAAGCGGCGGAAGCCCACGTTCTCTGAGATGATCTCATCCGGAGCTGCCCCGTCCGGGTTTTCATTGGGGCCGAACTTGAAGAGGTCGGAATGCACCTGCCCGTAGACCTCAATCGTCAGAGTGTAGAGATTCGGCTCCTCCGCGGACCAGAGAGCCGGCTTTCCCACGGGGATGCGGATTTCGGTCCGCCCGTCGCCGGAGAGCTCTCCCTTGCCGCCCAAAAGCTCACCCGCTTCGTTTGAGAGGGAAAGACGGTACTGGCCCGCGCCTGTGGAAAGCATGGAGACAACAAGGTCAGCGTTTTTGTAACTGTCATCGAGGAGGGTCTCTACCTTCAGGTCTTCAATATGGCAGGAAGGCACCGTATAGAGGTAGACATCCCGGAAAATGCCGGAGAAGCGGAAGAAGTCCTGATCCTCTGTCCAGGAACCGGCCGAAAATCGAAAGACCATGCAGGAAAGCTTGTTCTCGCCCTTGCGGTCAATATATTCCGTGAGATCGAATTCCGAAGGGGTGAAGGAGTCCTCGCTGTAGCCGATGTAATGGCCATTCAGCCAGAGGGCAATTGCCGATTCCGCCCCCTGGAAGGAGATGCGGACAGGGCCCCTCTTCCACTTCTCATCGGAAGGAAGGGTGAAGTACTTCGTGTACATGGCCACGGGATTGAAGACGGACGCGATATCCCCCGGCTCGAGTTCTTCTGTTCCCTCCCAGGGATACTGGGTGTTCACATACTGGGGATGGCCGTAGCCCTCCGTCTGGATATGGGCAGGGACCCGGATGCTGTCCCACCTGCGGCAGTCGTAGTCTGCCCGATAGAAGTCCTTAACGGCCTCATTGTAGTTTTTCGCCCAGGCAAATTTCCAGATTCCGTTCAACAGATATTTAAAGTCCGAGCGGCCGTTTTCTATGGCCCCGGTCGTGCTGTACCACTCGTGGTCGGAATGGGCCGGCAGACGGTTCTGCTCGAATATTTCCGGATTCTTCACGATTCCGTAGTCGAATTCGGACATGATTTTCCTCCTCTGAAACGCTGATTGCAGTCGCCAAAATGTCTCCTTCGCATGCCAGCATGCACGGAGACACCTGGGCTCGTTGCCTACAAAAAGGGCAGGAGCTTTCCAAAATACCGAAAAGACCTGCCCTAAAGTTCAATAATAATTTCTGTCCCGGAGACCGCCCATTCGGCAGCTCCGCAGAGCAGTGGATATTTACATTATTCTGAAAAAAACTATTTGACGGAACCGGTAATACCTTCAGCGAAACTCTTCTGCAGTACGAAGAAGATGATCATCGTAGGTACGGAGCAGAACAGGACGCTCATCATCAGCATGCCGTAGTCGACCTTGTAGCCGCCGGCCACATTTGCGAGCAGCATGGTCATGGTCTCGGATTCGTTCTTCAGCATGACGACCTTCGGCCACATGTAGGAGTTCCAGGCGTTCATGAAGGCGACAACGGCGGCTGCCGCATAGGTGGACTTCATGACAGGCATATACATGCGGAAGAAGATGCCCCATTCGGAAAGGCCGTCAATCCGGGCCGCTTCCATGATATCTACAGGGAAACTCCGGGAGTTCTGCCGGAACATCATGATCATGAAAGGCGTCGAAATCGCCGGAAGCCGTTGCGGAATCGCCGCTTGCAGCATCTGTGCTTGCGGATGCATCGCTGCCTGCGGAGTCACCGCTTGAAGAGCTGCTGCCGCAGCCGGCCATCATGGAAACAGCCATAGCTCCGGCAAGAACCATCGTTAACAGTTTCTTTTTCATACAATAAACCCTCCTTGTTTCGGGGATAGCCGTTTTTGCAGGTCTCCTTATATAACGTCCCTTCTGTTTCGGAAGGTGTTTCGTTATATCCCACAAAAAAAGTTCCCCTTCATTTATGGTCTATGGTTATTATACCCAGTGCAAGTCCTTTTTGTTGCCGTTTTCGTCCGCCAAATTTGCAAAAACAACTATTGCACACCATTGTTTCCAGTCAAAAAATTCAATTTCAGCGATTTTGCACAATTTGCAGGTCCCGCTTTTGTGGACTTTTTCAGGCCTCCCAGCCCTTCTTGGCCGAGATGTGGTAGCCGCGCAATTTCTGCTCCTGGTCCCCGGACTGGCGGCGCCAGCGGTTGGGCGTGGTACCCGTGACCTTGCGGAAGTTGCGGTTGAAAGTCGAAAGGGTGGGAAATCCGACCTTGTAGGAAACCTCCTGGATGGAGTCCTCGCTCTTTTCCAGCATGTCGCAGGCATTTTTGACCCGGACAAAGTTCACATAGTCCAGGGGCTTCATCTGCATGATGTTCTCAAATGTCCGCCGGAAGTGGCTTTCCGACAGGGCGCAGGCAGCTGCCATGTCCGAAATGCGGACATCCTCCGCATAGTGCTCGTCCACGTAGGAAAGGGCTTTTTCAATGCTCTTCGTGAAGGCCTTCCGCTTTTTGACCGCCTCCCGCTCCTCTTCAAGGCGCAAAAGCTCCACCACCAGGGCCCGCAGGTAGCCTTTCAGGCTCTCGGCATAGTAAGGGCCGTGGTCCCGGCACTCTTCAATGATGGCCCGGACGATCGTGTCCAGGCGCTCGTGGTGGGCCCGGCTCTTCAGGGTGCCCCGCTTATTTATGATGCGGAGAATGTCATCCGTATTCATGCCGCATCCGGACATTTCGTTCTTCACGAAATTGTCGATGTCGATGAAGAGAAACTCCCACTTGCAGATGTTTCCCGGGTCACTGATTGTCGTGTGGGGAATCCGCTCGGGAATGAAAGTAAGCATATTCCCCTCGTAGCGGTATTCCCGGTCATCGATGATCAGCCGCCCGTGGCCGTTGTAACAGTAGCCGATCTCGGCGTAGTTGTGAAAATGCAGCTGCTCCCCGTAGCCCAGGCCGTATTCCTGCTCCCAGCCCTTCCCCAGCTTGGGCAGGACATAGGCGTCGGCCGGCATGGTATAGTAGCGGAATTCAACTTCCGGTTTTTTCAAGACAGGTGCCCCCTTTTGCAAAAACAATTTTTGCCCTTTTCTGCTAATATAGCAAATATGCAAGTCGAATGTAACCATTTTTGCCCGGAAACT
>JAZASQ010000026.1:0-20207 GCA_036343235.1 Lachnospiraceae bacterium | reverse complement strand
TCCTTCAATGAAAATGTCCTCCGGGCCGTCCATGAGCATCACGAGTGGTACAACGGAGACGGCTATCCCTCGAAGAAGGGCGGTAATGCCCTGGCCTTCATTTCAAGGGTCCTGAAGTGTGCCGATGTCTATGACGCCATGACGGGCCGCCGGGTCTACCACGAGCCCTACCTGCCCGGGGAAGTCATGGAATACTTCATGGGCCGGTCCGGAATGGAGTTTGACCCCACCATTGTCAAAACCATGACCCGGACCCTTTGTGTCTATCCGGCCGGCTGTGACATAGAGCTTTCGGACGGTCGCAAGGGAATTGTGGTGGAAAACCACGCCGGCGCTGTTCTTCGACCTACGGTCTTCATTCCCGAAACCGGAGATACGGTCGACCTCCTGCACGACAGGAATACGATGAATCTTACTATTACAAAGCTTGCAATCTGATAATTTTGCCTTTTCATTCAGGCCGGGTGCCAATAGCGCCCGGCCTGTTTTTCATTTGTAGAGGTCAAATGCAAACCTACCGCCTATAGTTCCAAATGTTCACTCTCGCGGAGCATGAAATCCTTTTTGCCGGGGGCCAAATGCAAAAAAGAAGTTTATAGTTCCAAATGTTCACTCTCACGGAGCATGAAATCCTTTTTGCCGGGGGCCAAATGCAAAAATCGAGTCTATAGTTCCAATATGCTTTCAGTCCCCGCCGTCGCTTTTTTCGGGTGTTTGTTTATGCTATAATTCTATAGTTAACTATGTGTTTTACATTATTCATGAGAAAATGATATGACGAATCAGGGAAAGAACGCCATTGACACCCTCTTGGCCGAATCCTTCAAGGAAATCGCTGCAGCAAAGCCGATTGAGAAGATTACCATAAAGGAAATCACGGATAAGGCGGGGGTCATCCGGCCCACATTCTACAATCACTTCCAGGACAAGTATGAGCTGCTCGAATGGATTGTCCGGCGGGAACTCATGGACGGAATCAGGGAGGGCGTCGCGGACGGCAAATTCCGCGAGAGCATCATATCGGCCCTTACGAAGATGACCGAAGAGAAGAGCTTCTACACGAACGCTGACAAGCTGGTCGGGCAGAACTCCTTCAAGGAAATTCTCTTCGGGGCGGTCAAGGACATGATCGTCTCCTATTTCGATATGGAGGCATTTAAAAAACACATGCCCTATGCCTGGCTGACGCCTTCCGTTGCCGCTTCCTTCATCAGCGCATCGGTCTGCTACGCGGTCACATCCTGGATTGAAGACGGGATGCGGATTCCGGTGGAGGAGCTTGTCGATACATTTATCTATATGTCCTATCACTCGACGCTGGAGCTCATCAATCCGGAAGGATAAACCAAGTCAATCGCTTTTTGCTTACAATTCGGCAAAAATGTATACACGGCTGACATCCGGACGTATATGAATATTTTATAACCGGAAGTTTCGTTTATAATCTGTATGCTTCGGATTTTTTGTATGCGGATTGGATTATTGAAAATATGAATTATTTACAGGGAATATTGATTGTGGCAGGCATCAGTCTGGACCTCCTGGCGACTATGGAGGTGGAAGGGGCGAAGCTGGCCCAGGTGCGGCGGAAGACACTGCTTTTGAACTCGCTGGCCATTACGGGTCTGCAGCTCCTCTTTTTCTTCGGCGGATATTACATCTGCCACTACATCGACCAGATAGAAGTCTTTGCTAATGAAAAAACGGCCTGGCTGGGCGAGGTTATCGCATTTCTGGTCTTCGCCCTTCTGGGCGTCCGCCTTTTCGTGAAGGCGCTGAAGCGTGAATTTGTGGACGAGAAGCGGGGCGAAATCACCCGGAAGACCTATGTCCGCATCATCGCCGTTACGACGATCTACACCCTCTTTGCGGGCTGTGCAACGGGCTTCCTCGAGTTCCCGCCCATGTTCCTGCTGATTACCATCATCATCTGCAGCTTTATCGTGGTCATCACGGGAATCTACACGGGGTACATGTTCGGCTTCCGGGCCAAGACTGTCTTCTATGCCATTGGAGCCGCTGTTCTCTGGGGTGCCGGGGCGAATATCCTCTACCACCTCGTGCAGCATACATAGTGATGCAGACCTCAGCGTTCGGGACAGAGCAGCCTGTATAGAAATAGGATTATGGGAGAAGAAAGAGTGGGAAAGCCGCGAATTTCTCCGTAATTCTATTTTTTTGATTTTCGAAAATTCGCCTGAAGAGAGAAATCTTTGCAGGAAAAGAGAATTTTTCTCCTTTTACCGAAATTCGAAGATGACCCGGGGAATCGGGTGCGGGGAGAGAGATAGAAATGGTAAAGAAAAGAACGAAAGAAATCTTAAAAATCCTTGACGACCGCTACGGGACAGACGCCGGGGCGACGCTGGACTACGGAAACGCCTGGCAGCTTCTCTTTGCGACAATCCTTTCCGCCCAGTGTACGGACGCCCGGGTGAATCTCGTCACGAAGGACCTCTACAAAAAGTATACAGATCTCGAGGCCTTCGCCAATGCGGACCTCCATGAGATGGAGCAGGATATCAAGTCCACGGGCTTCTATCACAATAAGGCAAAGAACATTATCGCCTGTGCCCGGGCTCTTCTCGACCGCTTCAACGGGGAGGTGCCTTCCGATATCGACGAGCTTACTTCCTTACCCGGTGTGGGCCGGAAGACTGCGAATGTCGTCCGGGGGAATGTATACGGAATAGATTCCATCGTTGTCGACACCCATGTCAAGCGGATTTCAAAGAAGCTTGGCCTGACGGAGAACACAGACCCGGTGAAGATTGAAGAGGATCTGATGAAGGAGCTGCCGAAGGACCACTGGATCCTCTGGAACCTTCACATCATCACCTTCGGCCGGGAAATCTGCTTCGCCCGGAAGCCGAAGTGTACGGAGTGTCCCCTCAGAAAATACTGCAATTCCGCTGAAAAATAAGGCTTGTTGGAAGGACTGCTGCGGCAGTCCTTTTTTTGTAAGCAGCGAGCTAAGGCGGCTTCGCACATGCCTGCATATGAAGGAACCTTAAAAAATGTCGGGCTGGGACAAAAAACCTACATGGTCTCTGCTGCGTATCGCGTGTATAATGCGGTACAGATAGTGAAATAGAAGCCTGCGTCAGGAGGCAGCCATGCGAATCTATGATATGAAAATTGACGGGGTGAAGGAAGCCATTGGTTTTGCCACGGAGCATCCGGCCTTTTCTTTCAAGGTAGATGAGACAGAAAGCAAAGATTTTGCGGAAGGTTGCATCACGGTGGCCCGGGATGAAGATTTCTCGGATGTCGTATATGAGAAGAAGGCATCTGCCTTAAACAAAACCGAAGAAATTCTGGACTTTGCGGTAATCCCCCGCACGCGATATTTTGTCCGGGTTTCCGTCACAGGCGATGCCGGCGACCGGGCGGTCGGCGAGACCTTTTTTGAAAGCGGAAAAATGGGTGAGCCCTTTACGGCTTCCTGGATCGGGCCGGAGAAGGGAGAGGACATCCATCCCCGGCTTTCAAAGGCATTCAGTACAAACGGGTCCGTAAAACAGGCCCGTCTCTATGCCGCAGGCGTCGGCCTTTTCGAAGCTTATCTGAACGGGCAGAAGCTGGGAGACGAGTACCTTCTCCCCGGCTGCTCATCGTATGAGGACTATCTGCAGGTCATCACATTCCCGGTAGAAAATCTGAATAGAGGGGAAAACACCCTGTCTTTTCTTCTCGGCAAGGGCTGGTATATGGGGACTTTCGGTCTGGAGGGACAGAAGGAAAATTTCGGAAACCGCATGGCCGTCATCGGAGAACTGCATATCGACTACGAAGACGGACGGCACGAAGTCATTCCTACAGATGCTTCTTTTACCTATACGTCCTCCGACATCATGGAGTCCGGCATCTATTTCGGAGAGGTCCTGGACAGGACGGCCGGGTACGGATTGCCTGAGGATGCGGGGGCAGCGGACGCCGGCGAAATGGCGGCAGGAGATGCCGGAGCCGGAAGAAGGACTGCCGCCGGCAAGCCTGTCTGTGTTATTGAAAATCCGGAGACTGATCCCGGTACAGCTTCTCTGGCTGCCTCCCACCTCAGGGACCGCCTGTCTCCCTATATCCGGCCCCATGAGGTTCTGACCGTGCAGGAAGTCATTACGACGCCTGCCGGAGAAACGGTCCTCGACTTCGGACAGAACCATGCGGGCCTTCTGGAAATTGCCCTTCCATCCGGCATGAAGCCCGGCACAGTCCTTACGTTTGAGTTTGGGGAAATCCTGCAGAATGGAAATTTCTACCGGGACAATTACCGGGAGGCTGAGTCAAAATTTGTATACATTTCGGACGGCCGGGCGGAGACCGTGCGTCAGCACTTCACCTACTACGGCTTCCGCTATGTCCGGGTGACGGGCTGGACAGGAAAGCCGGACAGCAGGGCTTTCCGCTCTCCGGTTCTCTATTCGGATCTCGAGCAGACCGGCTTCCTGCAGACAAACAATGCGAAGGTCAACCGTCTGATTGAAAATACCCTCTGGGGCCAGAAGTCAAACTTCATAGACCTGCCGACGGACTGCCCCCAGCGGAACGAGCGCCTGGGCTGGACGGGAGACGCGAATGTCTTTGCTCCGACGGCCTCCTATCATATGGATACCCGGGCCTTCTTCCGCAAGTTCCTCTATGACCTCTCCTGCGAGCAGAAGAAACTTCATGGCGGAATCCCGAACTACATTCCGAACATAGGCCATAAGGACGACTGCACGGCCCTCTGGGGCGACGTATCCACAATGATGCCGGATACCCTCTACCGCATGTTTTCTTCCGGAAAGGATCTGGCCCGGTATTATCCCATGATGAAGGCCTGGGTCGATTTCGTCGATGCTGCGGATGAGAAAAATCACGGCGGAGAAAAGACGCACCTCTGGGACTTCGGCTTTCAGTTCGGCGACTGGCTGGGCCTGGACGGGGCCTCCGAGAACTCCTTCAAGGGAGGGACGGAGGACGCTTTCGTCGCTTCCGTCTACTATGCCCATTCGGCGTCCCTTGTGGCGTGCGCCGCAAAGACTCTGGCAGAGAAGGCGGAAGGAGCAGAAAAGGCCGGGGCGGCAGGAAAAGCGGGAGCGTCCGGAACTGCCGGCGGGATGGCAGACTACCGGAGAGATGAGGCACATTATTCTGACCTGGCGAAGGCCATAAGGGATGCGGTCCTTGATGAGTATGTGACGCCGAACGGGCGCCTGGCGGCTGACACCCAGACCTCGTATATCATTGCTTTAAAATACGGAATCTTCCGCGACAGGGAAAAGCTTCTCGAAGGCTTTCGGGCACGCCTTCATAAGGACAGGATGAAGATCCGCTGCGGCTTTGCCGGAGCCCCGATTTTCCTCACAACCCTCGGGGAAAACGGCATGTACAAGGAGGCCTACGAGCTTCTTTTGAACGAGGACTATCCCGGCTGGCTCTACGCCGTGAATATGGGGGCTACGACGGTCTGGGAGAGGTGGAATTCCGTCATGCCGGACGGCAGCATGAGTCCGACGGGCATGAATTCCCTGAACCACTATTCCTACGGCTCCGTCATGGAATTTGTGTATGCTTGTGCTGCGGGCCTCAGGCCGAAGATGGCGGGCTTTAAAGAGGCCTATATCGTGCCCCATCCGGACATCCGCCTGCCGGAGATCGCCTGCTGCTACGATTCCGTCAGCGGCCGCTACGTCGTCAACACGAGAATAATGAAAAACGGCCGTCTTTCCGTCCACATAGAAGTTCCCTTCGGGGCGAAGGCCTATGTGACCCTGCCGGGAAAAGGGGAGGACGAATTCGTCCTGACAGCCGGAAGCTATGACTACGAGTACGCACCCGTGCGCGATTACCGGAAGGTGCTTTCGGAAGGAACGACGCTGCATGACCTGAAGGGGTATCCCGAAGCCATGGAGATTCTGCAAAAGCACCTGCCTTCCCTCTACGGGATTGCCATGGCGGACGATCCGGAATTTGCATTCGTGCCCCTGCCGGTCCTTAAGAATTTCGGCTTCCTGGGCATTGAACCGGCCGCATTTGAAAAAGCAGAGAAAGAACTCGGGGGCCTGACGTGGTACCCAATGGGAGATAATTCATGAAAGCAGAAAATTTTAATAAAGACTGGAAATTCTGGGAGGACAGGGATTCTTTCGCCCTGGTCTGGTCCGTTCCGGAAAACGCGAAGGACGTGACGCTTCCCCACGACGCCATGATGGAGCGCATTCCCCATGCGGATTCCGTAAACGGAACGAATACCGGTTTTTACGACGGAGGAAACTACGTCTATGAAAAAAGGTTCTTCGTAGCGGAAGAGCAGAGGAATTTGCATCTGGTCCTGGCCTTCGGCGGTGTCTACATGAATGCCCTGGTCTATGTGAACGAGCAGCTGGCCGGGCGGGAGACAAACGGCTATACGGAGTTTTTCGTATCCCTTGACGACTATGTGAAATGCGGGGAAGAAAACACCGTCCGGGTCGAGGTGAGAAACTGCACTCCGAAGAACAGCCGCTGGTACCCGGGCTCCGGCATCTACCGGAATGTATACATTCTTTCCTCAGGGAAGACATATATCCCGCCCAGGGGCGTCCGGACCTTTACGGAAACACTCGACGGGGACAGGGCTTTAGTCCGGGTGGAAACCCGCATTACTAATGCAGAGCCCGTCCGCCGTCCTCTCCTTCTCGTGACGACGGTCCGAGACAGGGAGGGAAAGACGGTCGGCCGTGAAGTCACCCGCCTTTGCCTCTTCGGAGGAGAAGAGCCCAGTGTGACCCAGCGCATTCGCCTGTCCGGTATCGAAGCCTGGTCGGAGGAAAATCCGGCTCTCTATGCCGTTGAGACAGGCATCTATGATGCGGCCGAACTGGAAGGAAAGGCTTTTGGGGGATTCCGGGCGGCCGGTGGAGAAGAAGAGCCGGCAGAAGCGCAGCTTCCCGTTCTGGATACGGCAGAAACGACCCTTGGCATCCGGACACTGACCGTAGACAGTGAAAACGGTCTCCGGGTGAACGGAACTTCCGTCAAGCTCCGGGGAGCCTGCATCCACCATGATAACGGCCCTATTGGGGCGGCGGAATACTATGATGCCGCTTACCGGAAGGTAAAAAAACTGAAGGAAGCCGGCTTCAATGCCATCCGCATGGCCCATAATCCCGCTTCCGAAGACCTACTTACAGCCTGCGACGAGCTCGGAATGTATGTGATGGACGAGTTTTCCGACATGTGGACCCGGCTGAAGGGGGACTTCGACTACGGGATGTCCTTCGGGGACAGCTGGGAGCGGGACCTCACAGCCATGGTGCAGAAGGATATAAACCACCCTTCCGTCATTCTCTACTCCATTGGAAATGAAATTCCCGAGATCGGAACTCCGGTCGGGGCAAAAGTAGGGGTTGAGCTTTCCGCTCTCGTGAAGAGTATGGATCCGACCCGGCCTGTGACGGCCGGCATCAACGGGGTTTTCGCCGCCGGGGACCGCATGGACGAGATCATGGGAGACGTGATGGCAGCCGCTGCGAAGGCGGAAGCCGAAAAGGAAGCTGCCGACACGGAGGGTCCGGCAAATGCGGCCGGTCATTCCGGAGAGGATACAGACGGCAAGGCGGCGGAGGGCGGCAACGTCAACGACTTCATGGGGGCCATGGATGCCCATATGGGTGAAATCGTCCGCCACCCGGCTATTTCGGAGCGTCTGGAGATGGCGGACGCCTTCCTGGACGTCATCGGCTATAACTACATGAATTCCCGCTATGAGGACGACCGGGCAGCTTATCCCAACCGGGTCATCGTCGGCAGCGAGACCTATCCGCCGGCTATTGCAGGGAATTGGAAGACCATTCTCAAATGTCCCAATGTCATCGGGGACTTCACATGGACCGGCTGGGACTATATCGGAGAGGCCGGTCTCGGCATTGTCGGCCATACGCCGACGGAAGGCGGCTTCGGGGCTGCCTGGCCCGCCATGCTCTCCTATGACGGGGACATCGACATTACGGGTTTCCGCCGGCCCATGTCCTATCTCCGGGAAATTGTCTTCGGACAGACGACGGAGACCTATATAGGCGTGCAGGACCCGGCCTTTCACGGATCGCCTGTTTTCAAGACCCCCTGGCCCCTGTCCGACGCCGTCTCCTCCTGGACCTGGCCGGGACAGGAAGGTAAGCCTGTGACCGTCGAAGTCTATACGGCAGGTGACGAGGTTGTCCTTTCCTGCAACGGAAAAGAAGTCGGCCGACAGGCAGCAGGAGATGAGCACCGGGTTCTTTTTGAAACGGTATACACGCCCGGAGAACTTACGGCCGTGTCCCTGAAGGATGGACAGGTCCTTTCCGAGGCTGTCCTGCATACGGCTTCCGGCCCGGCGAAACTCGTCCTTTCAAATGAGGAAAGTGGACAGGATCTGGTTTTCTTATCCGCCGAAGTCACGGATGGTGAAAATAATATTTTCACCCCCTATTCCGACTCCCTCACAGTGTCCGTCACAGGCGGACAGCTCCTGGGCTTCACGACAGGAAATCCCAAATACGAAGAGCCCTTCTTTACGGAGAATTCAAAGACCTGGAACGGACGGGCCCTGGCCGTCATCCGGCGGACAGAGGGGCAGCAGGTGAAGGTCACTGTGCAGAGCAGTGACGGCCTTTCCGCAGAACTTACGGCTTGAATGTAGGGACGCAGGATAAAGATACGTCCGGAGTTTTTCACAGGGGGACTATGCAGACCCGAAGTATGGGACCTGTACAGACAAAGAGGAACATAGAGAATGTATACAGACATCGATATTACGAAGAAGCCTTTCAACCTGACAGCCGGGCAGGCGGAAAAAGTGCAGGAGCGTCTCTTGGCCATGAGCACGGAAGAGAAGGTGGGTCAGGTCTTCTGCCCCATCGTAAACGACTTTGAAGAAGAGAAGCTTTCCGCCTTCGCGAAGAAGTATATGCCAGGCGGCATCATGTACCGGCCGGCTCCTTCAAAGGACATCCGGGCGGCTATAGGGGCCCTGCAGAAGGCAGGCAATATTCCCCTTCTCACGGCAGCCAATCTCGAGTCCGGCGGCAACGGCATTGTTTCGGACGGGACCTACTACGCACGGCCCATGGAAGTCGGAGCGGCAGGGGATGCAAAGTTCGCCTACCGGCTTGGCGCTATCTCAGGCAGGGAGGCCGCGGCTGTCGGCTGCAACTGGTCCTTTGCTCCCATCTGCGACCCGGACATCAATTTCAAAAATCCCATCATCAATGTCCGCTCCTTCGGAAGAAATCCGGACAGGGTCATTGAAAACGTGAAGGAGCAGCTCAGGGGTCTTTCCGAATACGGCATTGCGGCTGCGGCCAAGCACTTCCCCGGAGACGGGGTCGATGACCGGGACCAGCACCTTCTGCCTTCCGTGAACTCCCTTTCTGTTGAAGAATACGACGCAACCTACGGGAAAATCTGGAAAGAGGTCATAGAAGAAGGCGTCCTTTCCGTTATGGTGGGCCACATCCTGCAGCCGGCCTACACGCGCTATTTCAATCCGGGAATCAGGGACGAGGACATCCGCCCGGCCACATTGTCCCCTGAAATTCTGCAGGGTCTTCTTAGAAAGAAGCTGGGCTTCAACGGCATGATTGTCACGGACGCGACGCCCATGATCGGCTTCAACGCATGTCTTCCGAGAAAGCAGGCCGTTGCGGCCGCAATAGCCGTCGGCTGCGACATGATTCTCTTCAACAAAAATATCGACGAGGACTATGAGGCGGTACGGGAGGCCCTTGCATCCGGGGCCCTTACCGGGGAGCGGCTCGACGAAGCCGTATACCGGATCCTTGCCATGAAGGAAGCCATGGGCCTCTTCGAAAAGAAGAAAAATGGTATCCTGGTGCCCGGAGAGGAAGCTGCCGGCGTCATCGGCTGCAAAGAGCACCGGGAGTGGACGAGAGAGTGCGCAGACCAGGCGGTTACGCTCGTGAAGAATAAAGAAAATATCCTTCCCATTTCGCCTGAGAAGACGAAGAGGGTCCGCCTCTACTATATGGAGGACCGGACAGGAGGGGCCATGACGGATGCGGATTCGGCCGTTCACTCCCTGCAGGAGCTCCTTGAAAAAGAGGGCTTTGAGGTCACGGTCTATGACCAGACAAGGCCGGATTTTCATGAAATGTTTGAGGAAGGAGTATGCGACCTCAAAGAAAAGTTTGATCTTGCCATCTATGCGGCAAACTACGACACGGCCTCGAACCATGTCGTTCGCCGGGTGGACTTCATGCCCCTGATGGCGGCGGACGCCCCCTGGTTTTTAAACGACATTCCGGCCATCTTCATTTCCTTTGCCAACCCTTACCATCTTTATGATGTGCCCATGGTGAAAACCTATATCAATGCCTACACTCCGAATCAGGAGACGGTGGAAGCCGTGGTGGAAAAACTGGTGGGAAGAAGCAAGTTCAAAGGAACGAGCCCGGTCGATCCCTTCTGCGGAACCTTCGGGACTGACCTTTAAATCAGATGACTTTAAATCAGATGAGACAGCGGGAGCCCGCGCCGGGTGGCGCGGACTCCCGTTTTTTGACTCTGCAGAAAAAGCTTCTTCCGACAGAAAAGACTTACTCGGTCGAAAATGGCACAAAAGCCTGGGCAGCCTTGTTTTCCTCCCGGTAGGCCCGGGGGGACATATGATACTCGCTGCGGAAGACCCGGGAGAAGTGGTCGGCGGAATTATAGCCCACGAGTTCCGCAATTTCGCTGACTTTCACGTCCGTATCAATGAGGTAGTGAACGGCGTCCCGCATCTTCAGGCGGCGGACGAGATCCGTGAGGTTGCTGCCCGTGTTCTCCTTGATGAGGCTGCAGAGGTGGGGCTCGCTGTAGTGGAAGAATTCCGCCAGGGATTTGAGTGTCAGGGTCTGGTAATTGTGCTGGATGTACTGGAGGATCAGGGTGAAGTCGGCGTCCCCCTCGTAATTATAGTAGCGAATGGTCTTCGAGTAGCCCCGGAGCAGCTCCGAGAAGAAGAGATTTACATAGGATATGGCGCAGGTCGAAGAATAAGCGTCCGCCTTCTGGCTCTCGATCAGGAGGCTGCGGCAGTAGAAGACGAGCTTGGGGTTGCCGCCGGTATAGAAGAGGAGGTAGTTGGACTTGTCGCTGTCCCCCCTTAAGGTCTGCCGGAAGAAAAAGGACAGGAGGTCCTGCCGGGCCATGAGGGAAAAGAAGGACGTATCGAACGTCGAGGCCCGGATGCAGATGCAGAAGACGATGGAGTCGTCGTCAATTAAGAAGTCGTGGGTCGAGTCCGGGGCCACGATGACGATCTCCCCCTCTTTGAGTTCTCTGGGTTCCTCATCCTCGAAGTAGAAGAAGCCGTGCCCCTTCACGACGACGTCCATCTCGAAGTAGTTGTGCCGGTGGGTGTAGGCCCGGGTGTAGCGGGGGTGGCGGATGGCGAAGACATCGCTCCGGTAGGGAATCATCTTGTCCTCGGCGACTTCCCGGCTCATTTCCGGCCGGTAGAGCTCCGGACCCAGGATCATGGGAAACTTGTCCACGGCCCGGTCGAATTCCGTATCGGAGAGGGTATAGTAATTGAGGCCGGGTTCAAAGGGCGGTTCATCTTCCAAGAGCTTTCCGGCAGCCGCCATTCGCTCGGCCGCCTCGTTGAACTGCAAGCCGGAGCCAGTCCTTTTATAGTAGTCCGCTATATACTTCTGGATGTCGCCGTAGGTCGTATAGAGTGCCATAGTGCTGCTTTCCTTTCAGCCGGGGCCTTTCGCCATGCGTGAAGACGGCTGTCTGCCTCGGGACTTTACATTAGTCATGAAGAAACTACTGCCTCCACTATACCACAAATATGAAAAAATGTCGGGTTTTGGAAAAGGACCTACATTGTTTAGAAACTGTTTAGAAAGTAATATAGGGACAGTTGAAGGGCGGCAGGGGAGCCGTCCTGTGTATCAAAGTTTTCCGGATGCTTTTTAAAAGGGGTATCCGGGGAAGTTAAATGGAGGTTAATTACTATGGCAGATGTAACGGCAGCTGCAGCCATGAAGGCGCAGCCCAAGGAAGAGACGAGCCGGGCCTTTAAGTGGTTCCATGCCACGTCCGTAAACGGCGGGGCCATGGCCATCGCGGCTACGATTTCCAGCTACTATTCCATTTTCGTTCAGGAGAATCTCGGGCTGACCGCAGCCTCCCTCTCCGTCATCATGCTGATCTGCTCCCTCTGGGACGCAATCAACGACCCCCTCATGGGCGTCCTTGCGGACAATACGAGAAGCCGGTGGGGCCGCTATCGGGTCTATTTCACATTTACCCCGGTCCTGCTTTTCTTTGACGCGATTCTCCTGTTCACGAATCCGGGGCTTTCGTCCTACGGGGCCACGTTCGCGTACGTCCTCATTACCTACATGCTCTACGGCATGATCGTGACAGCCTATACGATGCCTCAGATGGCCATCCTTCCGGCAGCCACCCTGAACGACCAGGAGAGAAACAAGATCATCTCCATGGGCGCCGGCGTCTGCGCCGTAGCCTTCACGGTGGCTTCGACCTGGACCCCCCAGCTCGTTGCAGTCTTTGGAAATTATAGAAATCTCATGATCCTCTACGGGGTTCTCGCCATCATCTCTTTCTGGGGGCTTTTCAAGACCGGCAAGGAGAAGTATCTGCAGGACGTTTCAAGAGAGAATCCTTTCAAGCAGCTGAAGTACGTCTTCCGTCATCCCCAGGTATATCCCGTCATGATTGTCTGGGTACTGGCTTCCGTATCCTACGGCTTCATGTTCGCTTCATCCGTTTACTATGCCCAGTACATCTGGTGCGCAAAGCGCGTTGACCTCACGGCCGGCGAGGAAGCCATCGGGGCCGGCATTCAGGGCACCATTTCCACCTACATGGGGGCTGTTTCCTTCGGAGCCCTCTTCTCCATGGTGGTCTTCATGCCCATTTTCCTCAAGGTATTCAAGACCGGCTACAAGGCCCTGCTTGTTTCCCAGGTACTGACTGTGGCCTGCTACCTCGTTCTTTTCTTCTTCGGAAGAAGCAACTGGATCCTCTGCCTTGTCCTGTCCTTCATCGCTACTCTGGTCGGCGCTATGGTAAATGCTCTTGTGAACGTCCTCGTCAACGACACGATTGACTTCATCATGCTGAAGGAAGGCAAGCAGTTGAACGGCATCATTTCTTCCGTCAAGGGCTTCGCCCAGAAGTGCGGCAACACGGTCGTAAACTCCGGTCTTCTCGCCATTCTCGCCATCTTCGGCTTCAATGCCCAGAATGGTCCCTTCGGCCAGACGGCAGAGACGATCGAAGCCGTAAACGCGGTCCGCTTCCTGGTACCTGCCCTCGTTTCCGTCGCCATCATCGTGCTCATCGTCTTCTATCCCCTGAAGAAGTATGCGCCTGAAATCGCAGCCATGAAAGAGAAGATGGCGGCAGAACATGCGGCAAAAGAAGCGCAGGAATAATGTAAAAAAGCTATTAGTGTACGGGGCTGTGGTCTTCACAGCCCTGTTTTTTGAAAGGAGCCCCTATGGCCCGGATTTTCTGCAATCCTCTGAACGTCTCCTATAAGTACCAGTTCATCCGGAACTTCCTCGACGGCAGCCATCATATTTCAAGAGAGGCGGCGGATCCTTCCCTGATTTCCTATCATGGAAAGTACTATATGTTTGCCTCCATGACCCGGGCCGTCTGGGTTTCCGAAAATCTCTGTGACTGGCAGGAATACCCGCTTCCGGAAGAACTGCCGCTCTATGACTATGCGCCGGATGTCCGGGTCCTGGGGGACTACATTATTTTCTCGGCATCAAAGCGGGGAGAAATCTGTGACTTTTATCGGACGAAGGACCCGGTGAAGGGGCCCTACGAGCGGATTCCGGGGACTTTCGACTTCTGGGACCCGAATTTCTTCGTTGACGATGACGGCCGATGCTACTTCTACTGGGGCTGTTCGAATGCGACGCCTATCTGGGGCGTGGAGCTGGATCCGGAAACTTTCCATCAGATCGGAGAAAAGAAGGTCCTGATTTCCGGGAATCCGAAGGTCAACGGCTACGAGCGCATAGGAGAGGACAATTCCGTCGAGCCCCGGACGGCCGCGGAGATTGACGAAGCGGTCGATGCCTTTCTGGCCCTGCAGGGGAAGAAGAAAGAAGACCTGCCTGACGCAGAACTTGCCCTTTTGAAGCAGTTCCAGTCGGCCATGCCCTTCATAGAAGGGGCCTGGATGACGAAGCACGGGGGAAAGTACTACCTGCAGCATGCCTTTCCGGCGGCCGAGATCAATGTCTACGGGGATGCAGTGTATGTAGCGGATTCTCCGCTCGGCCCCTTCACACCGGCCGAAAACGCTCCCTATTCCTACAAGCCGGGCGGCTTCATTCCCGGGGCCGGCCACGGCTCGACGCTGGAAGATATCGAGGGTGCCTGGTGGCATACGGCGACCATGCGGATTTCCTTAAACGACTCCATGGAGCGGCGGGTCGGCCTCTGGCCGGCCGGTTTCGACGCGGACGGAAATCTCTTCTGTGCTCAGCGCTACGGGGACTGGCCCATGAATGTGGATGCGCTTCGGAAGAATCCCTTTGCAGAGCCTGAGTGGATGCTCCTGAGTCCCCTGGCCGAATTTACGGCTTCTTCCGTGGCAGCCGGTGAATCGGACTACGCGGACTTCATCCGAAAGGAGACGCCCTCCCTCCGGGACCGGACTGATGTGACAATAGACTATGCCCCCTGGCATGCCGGCGAAGAAAATATTCGGACCTGGTGGAAGGCGGGAAACTCTGAGCCCGGAGAGTGGCTTTCAGCCAAGCTTCCGGAGGGCTGTACGGTAAATGCCGTTCAGATCAACTTCGCGGACGACAAGCCGGATATTTCCTTTCCGGCGGAAGATACCCTGATTGAAAACCGCCATATAGATACGGAAGTCCACTATACCCGCTGGACTCTTTACGGTTCCCGGGACGGGGAAGAGTACTTCACGATTTGCGATAAGAGCAAGGCAGAAACGAATCTGCCTCACGATTTTATTCTCATAGACGAAGGAAAGGGGAGGAAACTTCGATTCCTGAAACTCGTGATTTACGAGTTGCCTTTCGGGCAGACAGCCTGCGTCAGCGGCCTTCGGATTTTCGGGCACCGGCCCGAGCCGCTCCCTGCGAGGGCTGAAGGTACCTTTGAACGCTTAGGCGACCGGGATGTCATCTGCCGGATAGAAGGCAGTGGAGACGCCATCGGCTACAACATCCTCTGGGGCAGTGCCCCGGACAGGCTCTATCACTCCTACATGATTTTTGCAAATGACATCCGCTATACGGACGGGCAGGATCTCGTCCAGAAAATCGGGGCACTTGTGAAAGGAAAGAAATACTGCTTCCGCATTGACGTCTTTAATGGGGCCGGAATTACGGAAGGGAAAGTAATAGAAGGTATCTGAGCCGTCAGGCAGCAGGAGCCATAGGAGTTTCTGCGGAGGATTTTTGGAAACAGGAGACATTATGAAAGCATTCAT
This sequence comes from Lachnospiraceae bacterium, assembly GCA_036343235.1. Taxonomy (GTDB): domain Bacteria; phylum Bacillota; class Clostridia; order Lachnospirales; family Lachnospiraceae; genus RUG306. The sequence continues at coordinate 4,744 of JAZASQ010000026.1, read as the reverse complement.
CTTTGATCTGGACGGAGTCCTGGTTTTCACGGATAAGTTTCACTATCAGGCCTGGAAAGCCATGGCAGACCGCATGGGCATCTATTTCGACGAGAAGATCAACAATCGCCTGCGCGGCGTAAGCCGGGCGGACAGCCTTGAGATCATTCTAGAGCGCTATGAAGGGGCGCCCCTTACACAGGAAGATAAGAATGCCCTGATGGAGGAGAAGAACAATACATACCGGGAGCTGCTCTCCACAATGGACCCTTCTGACATGAGTGATGAAGTGAGAAAGACCCTGGATGAGCTCCGTCTGCGCGGCCATCAGCTTGCCATAGGATCTTCCTCGAAGAATACGAAGTTCATTCTTGAGCGGGTCGGTATGCGGGATTACTTTGATGCCATATCCGATGGAACGAATATCACAAGGTCAAAGCCGGACCCGGAGGTCTTTCTGAAAGCTGCGGAGTTCCTGGGGGAAGCCCCGGAAAACTGCATCGTCGTCGAAGACGCCTACGCCGGCATCGACGCGGCCAAAGCCGGCGGAATGACCGCCGTGGGCATCGGAGAGGCGGCAGGGTATGGGAAGACGGACTATCCGATTGCGACATTTTCCGATCTTCTGAAAGTTCCGGCGGTCTGAACTGCAGCTGAGGCTCAAAGGCCGGCTCGAAGTGTGGCTGAGGCTTATAGACCCGCACGGCTTGTGGCTGTCCCCGGAATCATATTGCTCTGAAAAATACGACAGGGCCCGCGCCATCATGGCGCGGACCCTGTCCGTGTGTGAGTATCAATGATTTGTGAGGAAGGATGACTTACATGAGCTTCCGGAACATCTCGATGATCTCTTCCTTCTTGGGGTCACGAGGGTTGCCGGGACAGCAGGCGTCCGCAAGGGCGTCGTCTGCGAGCTGGGAGAGGTCCTCTTCCTTCATCTTGTCGAGCTTCTTGGGGATTCCGACGTCATCGGACAGCTTCTGTACGGCGTCGATAGCGGCCTGCTTTGCATCCTCTGCGGAAAGAGCATCAACATTGGGAACGCCCATGGCGCGGGCAACTTCGCGGAGGCGGTCGCCTACGGAGTCACGGTTATAGTCCATGACGATGGGAAGGAGCATGGCGCAGGCAACACCGTGAGGGGTGTCATAGTGAGCGGATAGGGTGTGGGCCATGGAGTGGTCAACGCCGAGACCTACGTTTGAGAAGCCCATGCCGGCGATGTACTGGGCCATAGCCATGCCCTCGCGGCCTGAAGGCTTATTTTCTACAGCGTCGCGGAGATTTTCGGAAATCAGACGGATGGCTTCGAGATGGAACATGTCCGTAAGCTCCCAGGCAGCCTTTGTCGTGTAGCCTTCGATGGCGTGGGTCAGAGCGTCCATGCCGGTCGCAGCGGTGAGCCCCTTCGGCATGGAGGACATCATGTCGGGATCGACTACAGCGTAAGCGGGAATGTCGTGCTCGTCGACGCAGACAAACTTCCGCTCCCGGTCGGGATCCGTGATGACGTAATTGATCGTGACCTCGGCAGCGGTGCCGGCCGTCGTGGGAACGGCGATGGTCTTTACGGCGTGGTTCTTTGTGGGCGCTACGCCTTCGAGAGAAAGGACGTCGGCAAATTCAGGGTTTGCGATGATGATGCCGATGGCCTTGGCCGTGTCCATGGAAGAGCCGCCGCCGATGGCGATGATGGAATCCGCGCCGGCTGCCTTGAAAGCGGCTACGCCGTCCTTTACGTTCTGAATCGTGGGATTGGGCTTGATCTCAGAGTATACACTGTAGGAAATCTTTGCCTTGTCGAGAAGATCCGTGACCTTGGCGGTGACGCCGAACTTGATGAGGTCGGGGTCGCTACATACGAAGACCTTCGTGAAACCCTCGCGCTCTGCGATGCCGGGGATTTCCTCTATGGCCCCCTTGCCATGGTAGGATACGGTGTTCAGGACGATTCTGTTTGCCATTTTTTCGTTTCCTCCTTTGATGAGATATGAATTATGTAACCCGCCGGCATATACGCTTTTTTTACCTTGCAGAAAGGTTTATCGAAAACTTCGCCTGTCTAATTTGGCAAAGGTATTTCTGCCGACTGACTGTATCTACTATAGCAGTATTGGCGGCCAAAATGAAGTCTTGCTTTTTCAGGAAAAGCTGTCCTCTCTTGCAGGAAACGTGTCTGCGTGAAAAAATGTCGGATAAGGGAAAAATAAGGTCTTTGACAGGGGAAGCAGCCGTGCGTATCATGAAGAAAAACGGCAAGTCTGCAGCGCTATTTCGCTCGTGCTGCAAGAGGGAAAGCTGAAACGCTCTGAAAGGGGTTACATTAGTCATGAATGAAAAGGTGAAAAAGCTGCTGGCCGGAAAGGGAGAGAACTACATCCTGCCCTTCTTCTGGCAGCACGGGGAGGACGAGGCGACGCTTAGAGAATATATGCATGTCATCCATGGGGCCCATATCGGGGCAGTCTGCATAGAGAGCCGGCCTCACCCGGACTTCCTCGGGGACAAGTGGTGGGCGGACATGGACGTCATTCTGGATGAAGCAGAGAAGCTTCAGATGAAGGTATGGATCCTCGATGACAGTCACTTCCCGACGGGCTTTGCGAATGGCGCCATGAAGGGGGCACCCGACGCCCATGCGAGGAAGAGCATTGTACGGCAGGAAATTTCGCTTTCGGGGACAGGGGATGGGACAGTTGACCTTGCGACCTATCGCAAGGCCAGACCCTGGCAGCCCACGGAAATAGAGAAAGCTACGAGACAGGAGCCCATGACGGCCTATCCCGGAGATGCCATAGAGGCCATTGCCCTCGTGAAGGAGGGGGCTTCTGCAAGAGAGGACGTCATCGACCTTTCGGAGCAGAGAACGGCCGACATACTGAAATTCACGGTGCCGGAAGAAGGAAAGTGGCACCTCTATGTCGTAAACTCCACGAGAAACTATGGCATGCACCCCGACTACATCAATATGATGGATCCGGAGAGTGTGAGGGTCCTCATCGATACGGTGTATGAGCCGCACTATAAACATTATAAAGACCGCTTCGGAACGACAATTGCCGGCTTCTTTTCCGACGAGCCGGAGCTGGGCAACGGGCATGCTTTCGAGCAGGGGAAGGAGTTAAATGAACTTGATGACCTGCCCTGGTCGTCTCTTCTCATGGAGGTTCTGACGGAGAAATACGGGGACCGGGCTCGCGCAGGGCTCGCCCTCCTCTGGGAGCCGGGGACTTCCCCGCTCATAGCCTCCTTCCGTCTGGCCTATATGGACGCGGTTTCCCGTCTCGTGGAGTCCGCCTTCTCAAAGCAGCTTGGGACCTGGTGCCGGGACCGGGGCGTCAAATATATAGGTCATATCATAGAGGACAATAATCAGCACGCAAGGACCGGCACGTCGCTCGGCCACTATTTCCGTGGCCTCGCGGGTCAGGATATGGCGGGGGTTGACGACATCGGCGGTCAGGTGGAGCCCCAGGGAGATGCGGACCGACCGGGTCTCTTTGGTTCGACAAGGCAGGGCAAATTCTTCCAGTATACACTTGCCAAGCTGGCTTCTTCGGCGGCTTCCATTGAGCCTAAAAAGGCCGGAAATTCCATGTGCGAGATCTTCGGAGCCTACGGCTGGGGGGAGGGCGTCCGCCTTGAAAAGTACCTGACGGACCACTTCCTCGTCCGTGGCGTGAACCACTTCGTCCCCCACGCCTTTTCGCCGAAGGAATTTCCGGACCCGGACTGCCCGCCCCACTTCTATGCCCGTGGAAACAATCCCCAGTACCGCCACTTCGGGGAACTCATGAAGTACATGAACCGGGTCTGCGAGCTCATGAGCGGTGGACATCCTGTCGTTCCTGCCGCCATCCTCTACATGGGAGAGTCCGAATGGATGTGCACGGACTTTGACGAGGTCCAGGAGACAGCGACGGCCCTCACGCGGAAGCAGATTGATTTCGAAATTCTGCCGGCGGACGTATTCGATGAGAATAATGATTATGCTGTCGCAAAACTTTCTGCCGGACGTCTGTCTGTCGGAAACGCATCCTACCGGGCCCTGATCGTGCCGCGGACGAAGTATATTTCAAGGAAGGCGGCAGACGGAATCCGAAAGCTTCTTGATGCAGGATTTCCCGTCTTTTTTGCCGGCGGGAAGCCTGAACTCATAATTGATGAGAAGGGGAGTGAAGAAGCGGATTTCTTCGGAGGAGAAAGCATCTCCCTTGACGAACTGCCAAAGACCCTGGAGGAGACGGGGCTTCCCGATATCCGCATTTCTCCTGCCAACAGCTGGATACGATATCGCCACTACGTGACGGATACGGACAGCTACATGTTCACAAATGAAGGAACAACAAACTATACAGGAACAGTTACCCTGCGGCAGACTGGGATAGTCTATGCCTACAATGCCTGGGACAATTCATTGGAGACCGTCGACTATGAAAACGACCCGGAAGACGGTACCATGACGGTTTCCGTCACAATTGAACCCCTGAAGAGTCTCTTCATCTTTGTTGAACAGAATCCGGATACCGGAAAGGCAGTCGGGCAGACTGCTGGTCAGGGAGGCAGCTCCGCTCGCCTGGCTGGCGATTCCGACTTGGAGCCTGCAAGGCAGCATTCTGCCGGGCTTGAAAGACAGCCCGCAAGGCCGCTTTCTTCCCACCTTGATGGAATGAATTGCCAGGAACTTGTGGGCGGTTGGACGCGGAGCATCTGCCGGGCTATAGCTTATCCTGCCTTTGAGAAGCCGAAGACCATTGCGCTTCCG
>JAZASQ010000025.1:0-20665 GCA_036343235.1 Lachnospiraceae bacterium | reverse complement strand
TAATGTCTGCTCAATAGGTGCCTAAAGTTGTTGCAGAACCAATAAAATCAAGGCTTTGCGGTATATTTTGAGGGCTGCTTTTGGTATAATAAGTGCAAGGAATAATCGCATTTCTACAGAAAAACCTTGCACTTTCATTTCAGGAGCATCCCCTTTGTACAAGAAAAATCGAAATATCCAGACCTCATTAGATGATTTCAATCAGCCGATGGGATTGAAGCTGAATCCCGACAATCAATGGATCCAAAAGGCTGACATGATCCCGTGGGATGAGATCGAAGACAAATACGCTGATCTTTTTCCCAGCAAGACGGGCACTGTCGCGAAGCCTCTGCGGATGGCCCTTGGTTCCCTTCTCATCCAGAAAGAGTTTGGATTTTCAGACCGGGTACTGGTCGAACAGCTGCAGGAGAATCCGTATTTTCAGTATTTCATCGGGCTCCCCGGTTACCAGATGGAGAAGCCATTTGTACCATCTCTCTTGGTCGAATTCAGAAAGCGCCTGAATGCAGACGTCCTGAATGACATCAATGAGATGATCATCCGATACAACAAGAAAGACGGCGGCAATGGCAGTTCAGACGGCAGCGGCAGCGGCCCGGACAGCGGAAAGGACAATAATGGAACCCTCATCCTTGACGCGACCTGCGCTCCGCAGAACATCGCCTTTCCAACGGACCTCAACCTTTTGAATGAGGCCAGGGAAAAACTGGAGGCCATGCTTGATGAACTCTGCGATGAGTACAACTTCTACAGGCTTCGGACTTATCGGAAACAGGCAAGGAAAGCCTATCTTGCTGTGGCGAAGAGCAAAAAGCCAAGCGGAAAGAAGATCCGGAAGGCAATAAGGAAGCAGCTCCAGTATGTCCGCCGCGACATCGGCCATGTCCACCGCCTGACCGATGAAAACGGCTGTGAACTCAGCGATAAAAGCAAAGGCCTGTTTTCAACGATCGAGAAGCTTTATGAACAGCAGAACTACATGTACCAGAATCACACGCATTCTGTTGAAGACCGAATCGTCAGCATCGTACAGCCTTATGTCCGCCCCATTGTAAGAGGAAAAGCAAAAGCACCTGTAGAGTTTGGCGCAAAGCTGGATCTCAGCATTGAACGTGGCCTTGGCAGGATCGAGCGGATCTCGTTTGATTCGTTCAATGAAAGTGAAAACCTTCAGCCGGCGATCGAGAGATACTTCGAAAGAAACGGCTGCTATCCCGAACGAGTCCTGGCCGACAAGATTTACCGGAACAGGGCGAACCTGCAGTATTGCCGGGAGCATGGGATACGGCTCTCCGGTCCATCTTTAGGCCGTCGCAGCAGTGATTACGATCACGATCTGAAGACGCAGTACATCGACAACGCAGACAGAGTTGAAGTTGAGCGGGCATTCAGTCTGACCAAGCGAAGCTATGGCCTTGGATGTATCACTACCAGGCTGGCAGAGACGACGCTTGGTTCCATCGTTCTGTCTGTGATAGCAATGAACATCGGAAAGATAGCGAGGCTATCTTTTTGGCCCAAATTTATTTCGATATTTTCAAGGTACTTGGCAATGTGGATTAGGCCCTTGGAGCCGTCCGCGGATTTACAGCCTGCTTATTGAGCAGACATTAAATACGAGAAAAACGCTCCCGGAAAACCGGGGGCGTTTTTGGTGTGTGGTGGAAACTACAGCCGGCATTCCTTCGGGGAAATCCCGAATTCGGCCCGAAAGGCCCTGTAGAAGGAGGAGTAGTCCGAAAAGCCGCACTGCAGAAAGGCTGATGTGGCGGGAATTCCTGACATGATGAGATGGCGGCTCTTTTCGAGCCGCTTTTTTTGTACATAGCGGTGGAGGGAGATGCCGAAGGTGTCCGTGAAGGTGTGGGCGATATGGTAGCGGCTTACGAAGAATTTCTGTGACAAAAGTTCCAGACTCAGGTCCTCTTCAAGATGCCCGTCGATATAGTCAATCAGCTTCTCGGAAAGGGTCAGCTCTTCCGTCTTTCCGGCCGGATTGTCCTTCATACAGGCTGCCCGGGACAAGGCCAGAATCAGTTCGTCCACTTCCAGAAGGATATACTCGTCCCGGCCAAAGCGGCGGGCGTGGATTTCTTCCAGCAGGCGGTAGATGCGGCTTTCAAATGAGCTGAAAGCTGCCGGGTCGAAATTTGTGATGAAAAGCCGCTTATCGGCTGCCCGGTCCGTGATATAGGCATAGTCCGGAGTCCGCTCCCGGAGATGGTCCATGAAGCCGCAGCTTACCCAGAAGACGAAGCGGCGGTAGGGGACATTGGGGTTCAGGATATCCATGTGGTGGACAGTTTTCGGGGGAATGACAATGATGTCACCGGGCCGTAGCACATGTCCCATTCCGTCAATATTGATGGAAACCTTCCCCTCGAGATAGAAGTAGAACTCATAGTAGTCGTGGGCGTGGTCAGCTACAGGCTGCATGTGGAGGTCATTATAATAATAAAGCTCGAAGTCCTTCTGCAGCATGTACTGGCGGGACTCAAACGGGGTAGTCAGGTCTTTTTTCATGGCAGTTCCTTTGAAAGCAGCTTTACATCTGTGCTTCCATTGCTTTTTTTGTTTTCTTTCAGCCGGTACTCCCGCGGGGTACAGCCCTTTTCTTTCACGAAGAGGCGGTGGAAGAAGCTGGCGTTTTCATAGCCGACAGCGGCAGAAATGTCCGAAAAAGATAATTTTGTATTTTGCAGAAGAAAGCAGGCCTTTTCGAGGCGCTTCTCCTGCAGGAGGTCCGTGAAGGTTTTTCCCGTTGTCTTCTTGATCAGGCGGGAGAGGGTGTAGACATCGGTCTTTGCCTTTTCGGAAAAGGCACTGAGAGAGGCCGCCTTGTACTCATCTTCAATATAGGACAGGAGGCGGATCATGAGTTTCTGTTCGTAGGAATCCTTTGAAACATGGATGCGGGCCGAGTCATGCAGAAGATGCAGGAAGAGGAGCCCCATGGTGGTCTGGGGCAGGGTCCGGTCCCCGTCCGGGTCCGTCAGCATGATGTAGATAAGGTTCTCCATCAGATTCTGAACAGCCGGGTCATCCGAGACATCGAAATAGAGGTAGTTGCCGCCCATGTCCTTGTCCGTTAGACAGGAAATTATGAAGCGGCGGAGGGGATTTTCCGTATTTCCCAGCATGCGGAAGGCCGTATCGAAGAAGGAGGGGAGAATCATGAAGTTCACAGCGATGTCGTCCCGGCCCGCCGGCAGGATTTCCTGGGTGGCATGCTGATTCAGAAATAATAAATCCCCCTCTTTCAGGGTCAGTTGATGGCCGTCTATGATGTGAGTTGTCGTGCCTTTCACCATGTAGACAAACTCTACATAATTGTGAGTGTGGGTAGGGAAGTGGACGAAGCGGACATTTGGCCTTATATCGATGAGGCGTCCGTTTGTCAGAACTCTGGCTGAATCAATGATATTTTCATGTCCCTTTCCGGCGTCCTCCCGGTAGTAGAGGGCCCGGTTCACCTGGCTGTGGCCGGCAAGAATTTCTTTTTCTTCTTCCGTGATTTCACTGAGTTTCTGCAGCAATTCCCTGTTCATGCGGCTTTTCATCCTGTTTTTCAAATCCGGCTGCCTGCGGGAATGCCCGGTCTTCCGGAAAGAGAGTTAATTCGTATCTTCCTTCTTTTATATATTATTCTCCTGCTCTTTGCAAGAAAGGACAGAAAAAACTTCAAATAGCAATCTTTTTCTGCAAGCCCGGACATTTTATATTGGGTACAACAAAGAAATGATTTTCCGCGGACGGCGGAAGAAAGGGGACGTTATGACGACAGAGGAAAGACTATCCGATGCAAGAGAGCGCTATGCAGCTGTAGGGGTGGACGTGGACAAGGCCATTGAGGCTGTTGCTTCCATTCCGGTTTCTATGCATTGCTGGCAGGGGGATGACGTGGTCGGCTTCGACCAGAAGGGACCGCTTTCCGGCGGCATTCAGACGACAGGCAACTATCCTTACCGGGCAAGGACTCCGGAGGAACTGTTTGCGGACATTGAAAAGACGCTTTCCTATGTGCCCGGAAAGCACCACAAGCTGAACCTTCACGCTTCTTACGCCATCTTCGACGAAGGCGAGTGGGTGGATAGGAACAAGCTTGAGCCGAAGCACTTCAAAAAGTGGGCGGAGTTTGCAAAGAAGAACGGCCTGGGCCTTGACTTCAACTCCACGAATTTTTCTCACCCTCTTGCTGCGGAAGCCACGCTTTCTTCCGAGAATGAAGAGGTGCGGAAGTTCTGGATTGAGCACAATATCGCTTCGTTGAAGATTGCCGAGTATCTGGCCTCGGAGACAGGAGAGACCTGCCTTTTCAATATCTGGATTCCCGATGGGCTCAAGGACCTGCCTGCAGACCGGAGGGCGCCGAGAGAGCGGCTCAAGGATTCCCTGGATCAGATTCTTGCCACCCCCTATGACCACTCGAAGGTGGCTGTATCCGTCGAGTCCAAGGTCTTCGGCATCGGCATGGAGTCATACACCGTGGGCTCCCACGAGTTCTACATGAACTATGCTGCAAAGAACGACTGCCTCTGCCTCATCGACACGGGTCACTTCCATCCGACGGAGATTGTGGCGGACAAGCTTTCCTCCATGCTCCTCTTCAATGACAAGGTAGCCCTGCACGTTTCCCGCCCTGTCCGCTGGGATTCGGACCACGTCGTCCTCTTCAACGATGACCTCCGGGAACTGGCTGAAGAAATCGTAAAGAACGGGCCTGACCATTTCTACATCGGCATGGACTATTTTGATGCTTCTATCAACCGGGTCAGCGCCTGGACGAACGGTATGCGGAATATGGAGAAGGCTCTTCTTTACGCGGAACTGGAGCCCAATGCCGAGCTTGCCCGTCTGCAGAACGAGCGGAACTTCACGAAGATCATGTCTCTTCGGGAGCAGGTCAAGACCCTTCCTTTCGGAGCCGTATGGGACGCCTACTGCGAGAAGTACGGTGTGCTTACAGAGGACAAGTGGTTTTCCGACTGCGAGAAGTACGAGAAGGAAGTTCTCTCTCTTAGAAAATAGAAAAGAGGTCTTATACAATGAAGGTTTTGGATGCAGAATTTGCCCAGGGTTTCTTCCGCATGTGCGGAGATGGCTTTGACCAGGGCTGGCATGAGCGAAACGGCGGCAACCTTTCCTACCGCATGAAGCCGGAGGAAGTGGCAGAGGTAAAAGACGACCTTGAAAAGTACGAGGGCTCCGTCCAGGACGGGACCTGGCAGGACATCGGAACCGAGGTTCCGACCCTGGCCAATGAATACTTCATGGTGACGGGCTCCGGCAAGTACATGAGAAATATCAAGATCGCCCCTCAGGACAATGTCTCCATTATCAAGGTCGATGAGACCGGCACGAAGTTTTCCATCGTCTGGGGCATGAACAAGGGCGGCCGGCCCACATCCGAGCTTCCCACCCACCTCATGAATCTCGAGGTCCTGAAGAAGCGGGATTCCGAAATCCGGGTCGTATATCACTGCCATCCGGCCAATATCATCGCTCTTTCCTATGTCCTTCCGGAGGACTCTGAGATCGTGACCCGGGAGCTCTGGGAGATGGCGACGGAGTGCCCCATTGTCTTCCCTGAGGGAATCGGGGTCCTGCCCTGGATGGTCTGCGGCGGAAAAGAAATCGGCGTAGCCACATCCGAACTCATGAAGAAGCAGGACTTTGTCATCTGGTCCCAGCACGGGGCCTTTGCATGCGGGCACGACTTCGACGAGACGTTCGGCCTCATGCATACAGTGGAGAAGGCGGCTGAAGTCCTTCTGAAGGTCATGGCCGTCACGGACCGGAAGCGGCAGACCATAGAGCCGGACCAGTTCCGGGCCCTGAGCAAGGCCTTCAATACGCCCTTCAACGAGCGCTTCCTCTATGAGAAGCGGCCGGGCGCGAGAATCGGAGAAAAGTAATTTACGGTAGTTTTATGTAAATGTATTTATGCAGCTGTCGTGAACAGGCAGCTGCATTTTTTGAAAAGGGGAGAAAGATGGCAGAGAAGTATTATCTGGCGGTGGATATCGGGGCCTCCTCCGGCCGGCATATTCTGGCCCACATGAAAGATGGAAAAATTGTCCTCGAGGAAATATACCGCTTCTATAACGGAAACGACATCGTGACGAAAGAAGGGAAGGTCCTGCCTGATGACGGGACGGAACCGGCCGGAGCCCACAGGGTCTGGAATACGGACCGTCTGTTTTCAGAAGTCATAGCCGGCATGAAGAAGTGCTGCGATGCCGGAAAGATTCCTGTTTCCATGGGCATTGACACCTGGGGCGTCGACTACGTCCTGCTCGATGAACAGAATGCCCCGGTCGGCCCCTGCTATGCCTACCGGGATCATCGGACAGACGGCATGGACGAAAAGGTCTATGCGATGGTTCCCAAGGCAGAGCTCTATAAAAGGACAGGCATTCAGCGGGCCATCTTCAATACCATTTTTCAGCTTGAGGCAGATAAAGTTCAGGAACCGGAGCGGTTGAAAAAAGCAAAGAGCCTTCTCATGGTGCCGGATTACCTGCATTTCCGGCTGACAGGGGTGAAGAAGCAGGAATATACGAATGCTTCGACGACCGGGCTCCTTGACGCAAAGACCGGTGCCTGGGACTATGATCTGATCCGGACCCTGGGCTTTCCGGAGGGCCTCTTCGGAGAGCTTTCCATGCCCGGAACCCCTGTCGGAAATCTGCTGCCGGAGGTGCAGGAAGAGTGCGGCTTTGATACGACGGTCGTCCTTCCGGCCACCCATGACACGGGCTCTGCCGTCATGAGCCTGCCGGTCACGGAGGAGACGAAGGAGCAGAAGTCTTCTCTTTATATTTCTTCCGGGACCTGGTCCCTTTTCGGAACGGAACTTCAGGAAGCCTGCTGTACGGAAACAGCAGAGAAGGCCAACTTCACGAATGAAGGGGGCTATGACCGCCGCTACCGCTTTCTCAAAAACATCATGGGCCTCTGGATGATCCAGGAAGCCCGGAAAGAATTCATGGGCGGCTGGAACGGGTGTCCGGCCGATAATAATGAAGAACGCTACAGCTTCGCGGCCCTCTGCGATGCGGCGGCAAATGAGACCATTTCCTCTCTTGTCGATGCCAATGACGAGGCCTTTCTGGCCCCGGCTTCCATGGCGGGGGCTGTGCAGGAGGCCTGCAGAGTGAGCGGGCAGGAAGTGCCGGAAACGCCGGCCCAGGTGGCCCGGGTCATCTACCGGTCTCTGGCCGCCTGCTACCGGGAAGCGGCGGCACAGCTTTCTTCCATTACAGGCAGGACATATGACACCATCAATATCATAGGCGGCGGCTCAAATGCAGTATTCTTAAATGAACTTACGGCTGAGGAGACCGGTATTCGGGTTCTGGCCGGACCCGGAGAGGCGACGGCCATAGGAAATCTCGGGGCCCAGATGATTCGGGATGGTGCATTCCCTGACCTTTCCGCTTTCCGTCTCTCCGTCGGAAAATCATTCAATGTAAAGGATTTTTTACCGAAAGGCTGAAAAGATTCCCCTGAACTTTCTATAAGTTTTACACTGGGCAGGAAGCCCCTCGAAAAGTATAATTTTTCATTGTGGGCCTTTAGTTTTACGGCTCTTTGAAAAAATACTTTACACGGAGCTTATTTAATGGACAGTGAGAACAAAATAGAATACCTGGAGTGCGAAAAGCCATGGGTCTATATGATGCTGATCTTTGCTGCCGGCTGGTTCGGAGCCTATACCTTTGTCCTCCGGGGTGGGGTCTTCTGCAACGCCCAGACTGCGAATGTGGTCCTTTTTGCCATAGCATTGGGCTCAGCCGACTGGAAAGGGGCGGCCTACCTTCTCCTTCCCATCAGCGCCTATCTGGCCGGGGCCTTTGTGTCGGAGTTTCTCGGCAAGCCCATCCGCCACATGCATGTCCTGCGGTGGGACACCCTTCTGACCCTGCTGGAGGCCGTCATTGTTTTTCTTCTTGGTTGTCTGCCCGCGCAGGCTCCTGACCAGATCGTGCAGGTGGCGCTGAACTTCATCTGCTCCATGCAGTTCAACACCTTCCGGCAGATGAAAGGCATTCCGGCAGCGACGACCTTTGTCACGAACCACCTGAGACAGGTGGGCTCGAACCTGGCCAAGTTCATGCGCCACAGGGACCGGACATCCAGACGAAGGGTCAAGGTCCACGGTGCCCTGACGGTCTGCTTCGCTCTGGGAGCCATCGTTTCCACTATATGCTGCCATTTCTTTTCCTACCGGTCCATCTGGGGCAGCTGCATCGTCCTTCTCATTATATTCGGGCGGCTGGCTTATACGGATCTTCGCATTGAGCGGGACCGCTTTGAGCAGATACCCCACGGTCATTGACCGTACATCGATAAATACTTGTATCAATGCCAAAAAGAGCCGGCACGTTTTTTCGTGCGCGGCTCTTTTCTTCAGATATTATTTTTCAGTGGTTGCTTTTTTATTTCGTCCTCAAGGTCGTCATGGAAGCAAGTACGCAGATCATGGCGACGCCAACGTCGCCGAAGACGGCGGCCCACATGGAGGCGAGACCGAAGACGGAGAGGACGAGGATCAGGAGCTTGACAGCAATGGCAAATATGACATTGCCCCGGACAATACGCATCGTGTGGCGGGCAATACGGATGACTGCAGGAATCTTTCCAATGTCATCGTCCATGAGGACGATATCGGCGGCCTCTATGGCGGCATCACTTCCCATGGCCCCCATGGCAAAGCCTACATCGGCCCGCATGAGAACGGGAGCGTCATTGATGCCGTCTCCGACGAAGCCCAGCTTTTTCGTCGTGCCTTCTTCAGCCGAGAGCAGGGCTTCCACAGCGGAAACCTTGTCCGCCGGAAGCAGGTCGCTTTTCACTTCATCGATTCCGATTGCATCGGCTGCGGACTTTGCGGCGCCTGCCCGGTCTCCGGTCAGCATGACGGTCTTTCTGACACCGGCTGCTTTGAGTTCCCGGATAGCCTGCGGCGCCCCGTCCTTCACAGTATCACTGATAATAATGCAGCCCGCATATTTCCCGTCCAGAGCCGCATAGATAATGGTTCCGCTTTCCCTGCATTCTTCAGCCGAAATGCCTGCGGCAGAGAGAAGGGCCATATTCCCAAGAAGAAGTTTCTTTCCGTCGACATTTGCTGAAATGCCGTGTCCGGCTTCTTCTTTTGTATCCGTCACCCTAGAAAAATCCAGCGTATCTGTATTTCCAAACGCTTCGCGGATGGAGCGGGCGATGGGGTGGTTCGAATAGCCCTCCCCCAGGGCAGCAAGCTCCAGCAGCTTTTTTTCATCAAAGCCGGCAGCGGGCAGGACCTTCTGTACTTTGAATTCACCTTTTGTAAGTGTCCCGGTCTTGTCAAATACCATGGTGTCGAGTTCAGAGGCGGCCTCCAGGTAGTTGCTGCCCTTGACGAGGACACCGATTTTCGAGGAAGCCCCGATACCGCCGAAGAAGCCCAGGGGAACAGAGATGACAAGGGCACAGGGGCAGGAGACGATCAGGAAGTTGCAGGCCCTTCGGATGGAATCCGCCCAGGTCAGGTCCGCAATTCCGAAGAGAGGCGGAAGGACGGCCATGAGAACGGCGCCGATGGTGACAATGGGCGTGTAGACCTTGGCAAAGCGGGTGATGAAGTTTTCAAGCCGGGCCTTCCGTGCCGATGCGTTTTCCACGAGGTCCAGAATTTTTGCTACGGTGGAGTCTTCGTATTCCTTTGTGGCTTCTATGCGCAGTGAGCCTTCTCCGTTCACGCAGCCGGAGATGACATCGTCCCCTACAGAGGCCTTCCGGGGAACGGATTCTCCGGTCAGGGCCGCGGTATTGATGAAGGATTCTCCCTCTATGACCTTTCCGTCCGTGGGAATTTTCTCACCGGCTTTGACGACAAGAATATCTCCGACCTGAATTTCATCCGGGTCGATTTCCACTAGCTTTCCGTCCCGTTCTGCAAAGGCGGAATCCGGGGCGATGCTCATCATCTGCGTAATGGACTTTCTGGATCTTCCCACTGCAATGCTCTGGAAAAATTCCCCGGTCTGATAGAAAAGCATGACGGCAAGGGCCTCGGAATAGGACTCGTCTCCGAGCAGAGACAGGGCGAAGGCAGCCAGCGTCGCCACCATCATGAGGAAGTGCTCGTCAAAGACATTTCCATGGGCAATATTTTTGAATGAAGAGAGCAGGACGTCATACCCGATGATGAGATAGGGTATGAAATAGAGCAGAAACTTCCCCCAGAGCGGCAGGACATCGAGCGGTCCTGTCTTGTCCAGGATCAGGAGGACGGTGAAAATGATACCGACCGCAACTATTCGGACCAGTGTTTTTTTCTGCTTCTTTGTCATGAAAGGCTCCTTTATGGACGAACTGTTTACAGGCGTAAACTTAAGTTAACCGGTATTCACGCAACCGTAATCACGGTATCCGGTTCCACCTTTTTTGCCTTTGCAATTACGGCATTGAGAATTTCATCAAAACGGTCATCCGGGGCAGTCAGCGTCAGCTTCTGGGTCAGGAAGTTCACGGTGCAGTCCTCGACGCCGTCCACTTTTTTGATGGCGTCTTCGAGCTTTGCAGCGCAGGCAGCGCAGTCGACTTCACAGGCAAATTTCTTTTTCATGATTTTTTCCTCCGATTGAATATTTTCTTTGCAGCTATTCAAAACCCTGCTCCGGGAAGCGTGGCGCTCCGACGCAGGAATTCTGACTCATTTTTCCTCTATGTGTTCCCGGCCCTTGTCTATGATGGTGCGGACATGGTCGTCGGCGAGAAAATAGATGACCTGTTTGCCCTCGCGGCGGGAGCTTACGAGCCGGGCCTGGCGGAGAATCTTCAGCTGGTGGGAGACAGCGGATGTCGTCATGCCGAGCGTTTCTGCCAGGTCGCAGACGCAGATATCCTCCTCGAAGAGGGCGAAGAGGATGCGGATGCGCGTCGAATCACCGAAGACCTTGAAAAGCTCGGCCAGGTCGTAGAGCTCGTTTTCATCCGGCATGCGGGAAACGACCTCGTCAACCTTGTCCCGGTGGATTTCATTCACTTCGCAGACCTCGATGTCTGTGTCCATAGCTTTTCTCCTTCATGAATAATGTAAAACATTTGAACAACTATTCACATGTTCAATATAGTAAATCACGAACCCGATGTCAAGCGAAAGTCGAAAATTGAAGAAAAATGAAGGAATCCGAGGTTTTCAAAAGCAGAGGAGACATGCTAATATAGCAACTGTTGCACCTCATGCCTTTTTTCAGGGCTGCAGGCCGGAAGAGTGAATTTCCGGCCCTGATCCTGATTTCTTTTGAAAGGAAAGCAAATGGGTTCCTTACTTCTTGCTGTGATTTATCTCATCTTCATCAGTCTCGGACTGCCGGATTCCCTCCTGGGGTCCGGCTGGCCCGAGATGCAGGTTTCCTTTGGCGTGCCGTCGTCCTATGCCGGCTATGTCTCCATGACCATTTCCTGCATGACCGTGATTTCGGCCCTCGTAAGCCCCCGCCTTATCCGCCGCATCAAGACCCAGTGGATTGTCATTGCTTCCATAGGTCTGACTGTTCTGGGGCTCCTTGGCTTTTCATTTTCGAGTGCCTACTGGATGCTCTTTCTTTGGGCTGTCCCCTATGGCCTGGGGGCGGGCTCCATCGATGCGGCTGTGAACAATTATGTGGCTTTGCATTATAAGTCTTCGGTCATGAACTTCCTCCACT
Organism: Lachnospiraceae bacterium; assembly: GCA_036343235.1. GTDB lineage: Bacteria > Bacillota > Clostridia > Lachnospirales > Lachnospiraceae > RUG306. The sequence goes on along the minus strand of JAZASQ010000025.1, from coordinate 8,963 downwards.
GCTTCTACGGGGTAGGGGCCGTCATCAGTCCTTTCATCATGTCCCGGGCCCTGGCCGTTGCCCGTTGGAACGACGGCTACCGGTGGACGTCCTTTTTGCAGCTCGGCATCATGGCCGTCTGCATTCTGTCCATTCCTCTCTGGAAACAGAATGAGAGCGCGGAAGAAGAAGCGGCTGCAGACAGTGCCGGAATTGCAGAGACCATCAAAGTGCCTGGCGTTGTCCTTACACTGATAGCCTTCTTCTCCTACTGTTCAGGGGAGGCCACCTGCTTTCTCTGGACGCCTTCCTACTTCGCCGGGACCAAGGAGGGGCTGTCTGCAGAGACCATCGCATCATTCGGTTCCCTGATCTTCGGAGGCCTCATGCTGGGCCGCCTCATTGCGGGCTTCATTTCAAACCGGCTCGGGGACAAGAAACTGATCCGGATCGGAATTACCGTCGAACTCATCGGAATCCTGCTTGTCCTTCTCCCGACTTCCGGTTACATCGTAGACGCTTTCGGTTTCGTCGTCATCGGCACCGGCATGGGGCCTGTCTACCCGGCCATCCAGCACCTGGCGCCACTGAACTTCGGCAAGCGATACAGCGCGGCGGCCATCGGCATGCAGATGGCGGCGGCCTATGTCGGATCTACCGTCACGCCCATGGTCTTCGGCCTCCTGCAGCAGAAAATCGGCATCGGCTTCATGCCCCTGTGGATATTGCTCTTTGCCGCTTTAAATATTACTTTCATGGAACTCACGTATCGGGTGGCCGGGAAGGACAAAGAATAATTTTTCAGGTCGCGCATGGACGGTCCTTCTGCAAGACGGGCAGAAAGACCGTCCCTTTGTTTATAAATTGTTTACTTGACGTCTTTTGACAGGAGTTTCATAATCCTATCTGGAATTAAATGATGCTAATTCCGTGTAGGATTTTTTCAGCTCAATGGGTTGTTTTTGGATAGAAAGGCAGGAAGATTATGGGATTCTATGACTATGAAGTGGAACGTCCGGACGGGACGAAGCAGAGCATGGCGGACTACAAAGGCGAGGTTGTCATGGTTGTGAACACGGCAACGGGGTGCGGTTTTACGCCTCATTATGAGCCGATGGAAGAGATGTACAGGGATTTTCACGAAAAAGGCTTTGAAATCGTCGATGTCCCCTGCAACCAGTTCGCCGGCCAGACACCCGGCACGGATGAGGAAATTCATGAGTTTTGTACGCTCAAGTACCACACGGAATTTCCCCAGATGAAGAAGGCAGATGTGAACGGGGAGAACGCAATTCCCCTTTACAAATTTCTGAAGAGTCAGAAGACCTTTGAGGGCTTCGGCAAGGGTCCCAAAGCCTTCGCCATGGGCGCCATGCTCAAGAAGATCGACAAGGACTACAAGAACAATTCCGAGATCAAGTGGAATTTCACGAAGTTCATTGTCAACCGCGACGGGGAAGTCGTTGCCCGCTTTGAACCCACGACGGACATGAAGGAAGTAAGGGCTTTTGTGGAAAAACTGCTGTAATTTCAGATGCTCTTATGAAAGGAGTCGGGCGGCCGATGTGACGGTCATCCGGCTCCGTGTTTTTACCAGGCAATGACTGTCTGTTCCTTCTCCATATCGTGGAGGAGCAGGCAGTTTGAGTGTTCTATGTATCCTTTTCATTTTCAGAAGGGAGAAAATACAAATGGTTCGACATGTCATCATCTGGAAAATCAAGGACGAATATGCGGGGCAGGCCGCGGAAATCAAGGCCAATGTAAAGAAAGAGCTTGAGGCTTTGAACGGGCAGATACCCGGAATGAAGTCCCTTGTCATCCGGTCAGAGGGACTTTCGTCCTCGAACGGGGATCTGATGCTCGATGGGGAATATGATTCTGCAGAGGACCTGAATGCCTATTCCGTACACCCAAAGCACGTACATGTGGCGGATACCTTCGTCCGGCCCTATATGCATGTGCGGATGTGCTTTGATTATGAGGAATGAGGACATTCATATGGGACACCACATCTACTTCACCCGCCACGGGTGGTCGGAATGGAATGAGGCAAACAAAATCTGCGGGGTGACGGATATCCCCCTGACGGAAAAGGGGCGGGCCCAGGCCCGGGAACTGGGACAGAAGTGTGTAGATGAAGCCTTGGATTTCGACATGATTCTGGCATCTCCATTGAAGAGAGCCTATGAAACGGCGGAGATTGTGGCATCTATGACCGGAAAGCCGCTCTCCGTCGAGCCCCGTCTCATCGAGCAGAATTTCGGCCGCTTCGAAGGGACGCCCCGGGACGGGGAAGAGTTCAAAGAGATGAAGCAGGTCTTTACCTACCGCTATGAGGGCGGGGAATCCATGATGATGATGGCCCAGCGCATTTATAATCTTTTGGACGACCTGAAGAACCATGATCACACCTACCTTCTTGTTGCCCACAACGGCATTTCCCGGGTTGTGAATTCCTACTTCCATGAGATGACGAATGAAGAGTACGCGGCCTTCGGTATACCGAATTGCGGGATTCTCCGGTTTGATTTCTAGTTTTAAGACCATGGACGGCTTCCTCTGAAATAATGTGCAGAGGAAGCCGTTTTCATATATAATGGGCGAGGCAATTTTGCATGCAGATTTTTTATTCATGGAGTACTTTTTCATGCCGGCAAAGAAAATTCAATGGAAATCTATATTTACACCAACAATTCGCTCCCGTGCCCTGCAGTATTACCGGTCCGGTAAGGTGAAGAAACTAGTTGACGAGGGAAACGGTGATTTTTCAGCTACTGTCCGGGGCAGCCGGAATTATCAGGTCATTGTCCATCTTGAAGATAATGAAGTCGATGAGATGTCCTGTACCTGCCCCTATTCTTTGACTGGTGCTCCCTGCAAACATGAGGCAGCCATGCTCTATCTGATGGAAGATCAGGGGTATCTGGATATCAAAGAAGAAGCAGAAGAATTGCCGGCAGATCCGTTTGCACGTTTTGATTTTTCTTCCCGTACAGAGGATGAAAAGCAGGCAAACAGCCCGTCTTCAGAAAAGAATAATATCGTTGACTTCCATCCGCCGGTTTCATCAAAAAAAGAAAAGCTGCTAGCTGCCCATGAAGCCTCTTTGCAGGAACTTGTGCAGAAGGATGTTACAGAGTCCGATACGGACGAGGACGCTGATTCCTTTGTTGTGGATAATTATCACTACTATGACGGTAAAGCGATGCTCAATGCAGCACATATCCCGGACAAAGTGTTGAAAGAAGCAGTTGATCAGTTATTTACAAAAAATCCGCCTCATATTTACGGCTTCAGCGACCCTTATTTTTCTCCTGCCGATCGCAATAATTCTCGTAGGGATTGTCTGGTCATTAATAAGGACGGCAATGGATCTGTAAGGCTTACTATTACAAGAAAGCGGATTGAACAGTGTACCTGTACGGAATGTTACTATACGAAGATTGACAGTAAGTCCAGTTTCGGTCATGTCCCCTGCATTCATCAGGCAGCGGCCATTGTCCTTCTTTCCCAGTATCTGGATGAAGAAGATCTGACCGACAGCACGGACAAGAGTGCAAGGGGCTTTCTCTCGGCTGCTCTTGGGCCGAAGACCGGACGGGCAGAAAATACTTCTGCAGCCGGGAAAAATGCCGGAATTCCGCTTCATATGGAAGTCCGTCTTGAAACACCTCAGAATGAGCGGGACCTGTTTGCCGCTTTTTATATCGGTACCGGCCGTTTCTATAAGGTCAGGGATTTGGAAAAACTGCTGGAAGGGTTTCAAAACCGGGACACACAGACTTTCGGAAAGAATACTGAACTTTATCTTTCAGAGGATTCACTGGATGAAAAGTCAAAGAAGTGGTACCAGTGGTTGAAGCAGGAGCACGGCCAGTTTGAAAAAATGATGGACCGTCTACGCGGCACTGAAAAATTTCCTTGGGGCTATTCCTATAATAACCTTTTTACATTTCCGACTACCCTGGTTCTGGACGAAGAACGAATGGATTCCTTTTTTGACCTGCAGAAGGGTGCGCCTCTGGAATATACGGACCGAAGCCTTGGCTTTACAGACAAGTATCATCTGCACCTTGCTGAGGGGAAGCTGAATTTAAATCTCACCATCGTAGCTGATTATTCCCAGGCGAATACAAGTGGAGGCTCTAAGTCTTCAAAGGGAATGTTTGAGGGAATTTCCATCAATGGGAGTATGGTGCACCTTCTCGTGGGCAGGAAATATATCTATCAGATGACGGATACTGCCCTGATCCGGGTGGACCAGAAATATCCGGAATTGGTTCGGGCTCTTGCAGAAGCCTGTGGACCCTTTGGCATTGACATGAAAATCGGCCGGACCCGTCTCAACGACTTCTGGCATCATATTCTGCCGAAGCTCAGGGAAATTGCGAGTGTGGTCGTAATAGGCGAGGACGATATCGAAAAATATATCGTGCCGGATCCGGAATATCACTTCTACCTGGATGAGCAGGACTCAACGATCTACGGGCAGGCAGAGGTTTCCTACGGCAGCGCTCGCTACTCCCTGGGAGACTGGGACTATTACGCGAACAACAAGATTGTGACAGAGGGTTTCCGGAAACGCAGTGGGGAGACAGAAGTATACGAACGCTTTTCCCATTACCTTCCGGAATATGATGCAACCCACAAGGTCTTCAGCGGTGAATTTTCGGATGACGAAATGTTCAATTTCCTGGACAGCGGCCTTTCCGAACTCATGGATATCGGAGAGGTTCAGGTCACTGAACAGTTCAAGCGTCTTCGGGTACGTCGATCCGTTCCCATGCAGGTGGGCGTCAGCCTGAACTCCGGTCTAATGGATCTTTCTGTAAGTTCCGATGATGTGAGCCCGGAGGAACTCATTGATATTCTGGCTGCCTATAAGAAAAAGAGTCATTACTACCGTCTGAAATCGGGGGATTTCCTCAAACTCGATAATAATGAAACCGTGGAGTCCCTGGAGCAAATGATGAATGAAATGCATCTCTCCTTAAAGGACTTTGTCAGCGGACACATGCAGCTTCCTGCCTACAGGGCCCTTTATCTTGAGCATATGCTTAGCGGGCTGGAGGATGTCTATGCAAACAGGGACAGTCATTTCCGGTCTTTGGTAAGAGCCTTTAAATCCGTGGAAGATGCCGAATACCAACTCCCGGAAGACCTGCATGCCAAACTGCGGGCCTATCAGGAAGACGGATACCGGTGGCTCAGAACATTGGACGAGTGGAACTTTGGAGGTATCCTGGCGGATGAGATGGGCCTGGGAAAGACTCTTCAGGTCATCACTTGTGTTCTGGCTGTACATGAAGGCACATCTCTGGTCGTCTGCCCGGCATCCCTTGTTTATAACTGGGGAGAAGAAATTAAAAAGTTTGCTCCTGCCTTGCGCACTATATTAGTATCAGGTACTGCTGCGGAACGGAAGAAGATGATCGGCAGTCTGGAAGACTATGACATCGCAGTCACTTCCTATGATCTTCTGAAACGGGATATCGATCAGTATGACGGACATGAGTTCCGCTTTGCTGTCGTGGATGAGGCGCAGAACCTGAAAAACCCCATGACGGCTGCAGCAAAATCCGTCAAGCTTTTGAAGGCAAAAACCCGGCTGGCTTTGACCGGTACCCCGATTGAAAACCGTCTGAGTGAGCTCTGGAGCATTTTCGATTTTATCATGCCAGGCTACCTCTATGATTACCGGACATTCAAGGAGGAAATGGAATCACCGATTGCAAAGAATCAGGACGAGGAGGCGACTGAACATCTGAAGCGCATGGTTTCTCCCTTCATTCTGAGGAGGCAGAAAAAGGATGTGCTGAAGGATCTGCCGGAAAAGCTGGAAGAGGTACGTTACGCCCGCATGGAGAAAAAGCAGCAGCTCGTTTACGATGCGGAAGTGGCGAAGATGAAAAAACTGCTTGTCTCCCAGAGCGAGGAAGAATTCCGCCACAGCAAAATTCAGGTTCTGGCCGAACTTACGAAGATTCGGGAAATCTGCTGCAATCCGGAGCTGCTCTTTGAAAACTATGACGGAGAGTCAGCCAAAACCGAGATGTGTTTGGAACTCATTCACAGTCTGATTGAAGGTCAGCACAGGACCCTGATTTTCTCTCAGTTTACCTCGATGTTTCTGATTCTGGAGGATATTCTGAAGAAAGAAGGCATTTCCTATTACAAGATTACCGGAGAGACGCCGAAGAAAGAGCGCCTTGAACTTGTAAATGCTTTTAACTCGGATACGACGCCTCTGTTTTTGATTTCGCTGAAAGCCGGAGGAACCGGTCTTAACCTGACAGGAGCTGATGTGGTCATTCATTACGACCCCTGGTGGAACCTGGCAGCCCAGAATCAGGCAACGGACCGGGCACATCGAATCGGACAGACGAAGACAGTCACAGTATTCAAGCTGATTGTCAAGGATACCATAGAGGAGAAAATCCTTGACTTACAGGAAAGCAAGAAAAAACTGGCCGATGACATTTTGGGCGGTGAAGGCATCAGTTCGTCTGCTCTGAACAGGGAAGACCTAATGGATTTGCTCGGATAATACAAATTTGGATACAGGGACAGATTCTTTATGGACATCATCAAACAGATTGCGATAGAAACAGAACTTTCCGAAAAGAGGATTTCCGCTGCTGTGCAGCTCATGGACGAAGGGAATACCGTCCCTTTCATTGCCCGCTATAGAAAGGAAGCGACCGGGGCCTTAAACGATGAGGAACTCAGAAAGATTGCCGATCGCCTTTCCGCCCTGAGGAATCTCGAGGAAAAGAAAGAGACTGCCCGATCAGCCATCGAAGCCCAGGGAAAACTCACTCCGGGGCTTGCGAAAGAAATTGAAGCCTGCCTGACCCAGGTGGCTCTCGAAGACATCTACCGGCCTTATAAGCAAAAGAAGCGGACTCGGGCAATGATTGCCAGAGAGAAGGGCCTGCAGGGCCTGGCGGATTTTATCCGGGCAGAAAATGCGAAAGCCCCTCTTGAACAGGAAGCGGGAAAATATCTTTCGGAAGAAGTGACGGCAATAGAGGACGCTCTTTCGGGAGCCTCTGACATCATTGCTGAAGAAATCTCAGATGACGCCAACATCCGGGAACAGGTACGGAGGCTGACCTGGGCAGACGGGACCCTGGTCACAGCGGAGAAGAAGGCAAAGGCTGCAGCAAAAGAAGACAGCACAGAAAAATCAGGCGAAGCTGCTTCCGGGAAGAAGAATGTGGCAGGGAAGACAGTCCCTTCAGAAAAGGCGGCTGCTGTAAAGGCGGCAAAGCTCGAGGAACGGCGCAGTGTCTACGAGCAGTACTTCAATGCAGAAGAGGTTCTGAAGAAGATTCCGGGTCACCGGGTCCTGGCCATAAACCGGGGAGAGAAAGAGGGCTTCCTTTCCGTAAAGGTGGCCGTCGATGAAGAGGCCGCCTGCGAACGTATGGCGCGTTACATTATTCATCAGAAGAATAATGCCTATACAGCTCCTTTTCTGCAGAATACCGTTAAAGACGCCTATGAGCGTCTGATTGCCCCGGCCATCGAGCGGGAGATTCGAAATGACCTGACAGAAAAAGCTGAGGACGGGGCCATTGCCGTCTTTGCAGAAAATACGAGGCAGCTCCTCATGCAGCAGCCCCTGGCCGGACGAACCGTTCTCGGCTGGGACCCGGCCTTTCGGACAGGCTGTAAGCTGGCCGTCGTTGACCCGACAGGAAAAGTTCTCGATACGACAGTTATCTACCCGACAGCACCCCAGAACAAGGTGGAAGAGGCGGAAGCCGTACTTGACCGCCTTGTCAACAGGTATGACATTTCTGTCTTTTCCGTCGGAAATGGGACGGCCTCCCGGGAATCGGAACAGGTGATTGCCGACTTCTTTGAGAAAGAGAAGAAGTCCCCGAAACGGGCCGGAAAAGAGCCGCTGAAATATGTCATCGTGAGTGAAGCCGGCGCCTCCGTCTACAGTGCATCTCCCCTCGCCACAGAGGAGTTTCCTAATTTTGATGTAGGGCAGCGGTCTGCGGCTTCCATCGCCCGGCGTCTGCAGGATCCGTTGGCAGAGCTCGTGAAGATTGATCCCAAGGCCATGGGTGTCGGTCAGTACCAGCATGACATGAACCAGAAGAAGCTGGGTGAGAGCCTGACCGGAGTTGTCGAATCCTGTGTCAATGCGGTCGGGGTGGACCTGAACACGGCCTCATTTTCCCTGCTTTCCTATGTAGCCGGCATCACTCCTCAGGTGGCGAAAAATATAGTATCCTACAGGGAAGAAAACGGCCGTTTCAGGAACCGCCGGCAGCTCTTAAAAGTTCCCAAGCTCGGGCCCAAGGCTTTTGAGCAGTGCGCAGGTTTCCTGCGTATTACAGGAGGAGACGAACCCCTTGACGCAACAGGCGTTCATCCTGAATCCTACGCGGCTGTTAAGTCACTCTTACAGGAGTTAGGCTATTCGAAGTCAGATGAAGTCTCCGCTTTCCGGGATGCGAAAAGAAAAGTGAAGAATGTGAAGGAAGAGGCGGAAAAACTGGGTCTTGGAGTGCTGACCCTGACGGATATCCTGAACGAACTTGAAAAGCCCGGGCGGGATCCCAGAGAGGATGCTCCGGCGCCTATCTTAAAGGCCGGCGTCCTTTCCATGGAGGACCTGACACCCGGCATGCACCTCAAAGGTACTGTCCGCAACGTCGTCGATTTCGGTGCTTTTGTGGACATCGGTGTTCATGAGGACGGCCTCGTCCACATCTCAAAGCTTGCGACCTGCTACGTGAAAAATCCCATGGAGGTCGTGAAGGTCGGGGATATTGTGGATGTGACCGTGCTTTCCGTGGATCCGGTCAAGAAGCGGATTTCGCTTTCCATGGTGGACTGAATGCAGAAAGTATCTGTCTGCTTTCCCCGGTGAGATTCCATTATCATTTTTTCGCGTTTACCTTCAGTTTACCCTGCCTTTGTACTATCCGGTCATGATCGAAAGCGGTCATGGCCGGATT
>JAZASQ010000024.1:0-20698 GCA_036343235.1 Lachnospiraceae bacterium | reverse complement strand
TCAGATCTTCTCTTCTGCTTCTGCAGCGAACTTGCTCTCATCGAGGTTGGAAGGATCCTGCCCGATGTAAGCTGAGATACCGCCGTCGATGTAGATGACCTGACCGTTGATGAAGTCAGATGCAGGAGAAGCCAGGAATACGGCAAGGCCCTGCAGATCTTCCGTATGACCCCAGCGCTGGGCCGGAGTCTTACTGCGGATGAAGCGGTCGAAGGGGTGCATGGAGCCGTCAGCGCCGCGCTCACGAAGGGGTGCGGTCTGGGGAGTGGCGATGTAGCCGGGTCCGATGGCATTGCACTGGATATTGTACTGGCCATATTCGGAGCAGATGTTTCTGGTCAGCATCTTGAGGCCGCCCTTGGCAGCTGCGTATGCGGAAACGGTCTCACGGCCGAACTCGCTCATCATGGAGCAGGCGTTGATGATCTTGCCGCTTCCCTTCTTTATCATAGAGGGAAGGACTGCCTTAGAGCAGACAAAGGGCCCGGTGAGGTCTACGGAGATGACCTGATCCCAGTCCTTCTTTGACATCTCGACCATGGGGATCCGCTTGATGATGCCGGCATTGTTTACGAGAATATCGATGGTGCCGACATGCTCTTCCACGTCTTTCACGAAGGCAGTCACCTGCTCTTCATCGGTGACGTCGCAGACCTTGCCGTAAGCCTGAATACCGGCCTCTTCATAGGCCTTCATGCCTCGGTCGACAAGTTCCTGATTGATGTCGTTAAATACAACCTTCGCACCGACGGCGGCAAAGGCCTTGGCATAGGCGAGCCCCAGCCCGTAGGATGCGCCTGTGACCCAGGCGACCTTGCCCGTCAGGGCAAACTTCTGCAAAAAATCTTCAGCCATTTTCTTCTTCCTTTCTCCTAAAATGAAAGTGCTTACATTTTTATTCTGAAATTACGGATTGCTGCCCGGCACGCGAGCCGCAACCCGCTCTTTTTCCGCTGTTAAAGCAGGTCTCTATTTGCTACATCGTCCATATCATCGAAATCCTGGTTTTCTCCGACCATTCCCCAGATAAAGGTATAGGCTCTCGTGCCGGCGCCGGCGTGAATGGACCAGGAAGGGCTGATGACCGCCTGCTCGTTTCTCATGATGATGTGCCGAGTCTCTGTCGGCTCACCGCAGAAGTGCATCACGTAGTCATCTTCCCCAAGGTCAAAATAGAGATAAACCTCCATACGACGGTCATGGGTATGGCAGGGCATCGTGTTCCAAACACTGCCGGGCTCGAGGTGGGTCAGGCCCATTTCCAGCTGGCAGGACTCCACCTGACCGGGCAGGATGTACTTGTTTATGGTACGATGATTACTGTCCTCGAGAGTTCCTAGTTCCTTCTTGTTCTCGGGTTTGATGACAACTTCACCTTCACCGGCCACGCCGTCCCTTTTAATGAGAACCGTGGGACAGGTCCTGTGGGCAGGCGCACTATTCAGGTAGAACTTGGCAGGATTCTTCGGGTCATCACTCCTGAAGATGACGTCCTTCGTTCCCATACCGATATACATGCCGTCGCGGGAAACAACCTTGTATTCCTTCCCGTCGCAGACAATATGGCCGTCTCCGCCGATATTGATTACGCCGAGCTCCCTCCGGTCGAGAAAGTGGGGAACCCGGAGCTCATCGCCTGCAGTCAGAGCCAGTTCTTTATTAACAGGCATGGCCCCGCCGAAGATGATGCGGTCGATGTGGCTGTAGACCAGTTTGATGTCATCCTCGAAGAAGATTTTCTCCACGAGGAATTCCTTGCGGAGCCGCTCGGTGGTATAGTGCTTGAAGTCCTCCGGCGAGCACGCTGTACGAAGTTCCATTTCTTTTCCTCCTTGTATGGCTTCTATATATGGCAAACGCATTTTCTGCGTTCAGCTGGCAAATTTGTAAACCCTTGCTTTCAGACATACGTTTTTTCTAACGTCAATCCGGAAAAGCCCTTGTATCTCAGGCCTTTCGCGTCCTTACGGCAATCCGTGAAAACACTTTGCATTTCAGGCTGTTTTTACTTCTGCCTCATGACTAATATAAAGCCCGTCCACCTCCTGCTCCCCGATGTGAAGGAGCTCAGGCTCTCCTATGGCCTCCCCGCATATCTTCAGATTTCGGATAAGGAGGTGGTTTACATTATTCATAAAAAGGCTCTGACCGGACATTTCCGGGAAGCCGTCCATCATGACAGGGAGCCCTGGAGTCCGTTCTGAAACAGGGCGATAGGAAACCGTCACGTCTTCAATTTCCACAGAAGAGACCGGTTTTTCCGGTAGACCGTAAATGCAGGCCGTGACCACATCGGCATTTTCTATATCCACATCCGAAATCCGGATGGAACCGATGGAGGGCGTCATGGAGTCGACCGGCCGGATCGTCTGATCCTGCACGTAGGAAGAGTGCCCGTCCGGGTCGCAGAAGTAAAACATATTGACCGTAAAGGGCATCCGGACCCCGTCCATGGTGAGATCATGAAAATCAATACCTGTAAGCAGGGACTTTTCACCCCGCCCCCGCCGGGTCTTGATTCGAAGTCCCCGGTCCGTGTCCTTAAAAACACTTTTCGTAACCCTTACATCGCTGACTCCGCAAGCTGCTTCACTGCCGATGGTGACACCGCCGTGCCCCCGCTCGAAAAAGCAGTTTCGCACCTCGATATTTTCTGTCCTCCGGAAATGGGCATGAGCCATATAGAGTTTTCCCGACTTGATGGCAATGCAGTCGTCTCCGACGGAAATCTTCGTCCCGACAATGCGGACCCGCCGGCAGGACTGGGGATCGATGCCGTCCGTATTCGGAGAATCATCCGGATTCTCAATCTTCACGTTTACAATATCAACATCATCGGAATAATAGGGATGAATGGTCCAGCAGGGGGAGTTTTTCACCGTAACTCCACAGAGGGACACATTCCTGCAGTCATTCAGAAAAACTACGTTCGGACGCCATGCCCCGTGCCTGTGCTTGGGATCCTTCCACCAGCCTCCGGCCTGGCCGTTTCCGTCCAGGGTTCCTTGGCCGATCAGGGAAAAATCGGATACCTTTAAGGCAGTGATCAGGGAAGCATACTGGTCCAGGGGATTGCCCTCCCAGCTGCCGAAGCAGAACTCCGAATTCCAATCCTCCGTCTTCCGCACAACGCCTGGCAGGAGGGGATATGCCGCCTGATCGGCTGAGGCAATGAGGCGGGCTCCTTCGCCTAAATACAGAGTCATATGGCTCTTCATGAAAAGGGGACGGACCAAGTACTCGCCAGCCGGAACATAGACCGTTCCGCCCTCCGGGCACATGGCGATGGCCGCGGAAATGCTTTCCGTATCATCGGTCTTCCCGTCGCCGGCCGCTCCGATATCTTTTACATTGATGAAAGCACTTTCTTCTGCCGTGAAAAAGGAGGCGCTGTCAGTCAGTCCCTCCGGCCCCTTGACCGTAAGTTCATACTCCGTGGCCGGTGTCAGGGAAAAAAGAGTGAAGACATTGGTCGCAGGCGCTTCAATTCTTTCTCCGTTTAAGAAGACTTCTATACCCTCCGGCGCCGCAAAGCGGGTATCCGTAATGAGTTCAACAGTAGCCGCCCTGGAATATACCTTGAAAAGCGAAAATTTCATAATGCTGATTTCTCCCCTTTTTCCCTGCGCAGCATCTCCATATAAGCCATGAGAAGAGGAGCCACCCCTTTGGACTCATTCTCTACAACAGGCTCGGAAATATAGTATTCATAACTTCCGTCCCGGTGGTTTGCCCCTCCGAGGCCAGCCACCAGGCAGATACCGCCGAGATTGATTTCCCCGTCATCTGCTACGGAAAAGTAGCGCTCTATGATTCCGTCAAAAGCCTTCTCTCCATAGACTGCATAGGATTCAGGCAGGAAGCCCAGGCGGACACCGCGGAGAATCGCCGTTGCAATCAGGGCCGTACCGGATGTCTCGAGGTAGTTTCCTTCCCGGCCCCCCTGGTCGGCAACCTGCCAGAACATGCCGCTCTCATCCTGAAAACGGATCAGGGAATCAACAAAATCCTTGAGCAGGTCCATGAGATAGCGCTTTTCGTAGTATAGGGTCTCGGGAATTGCATCCGCTGTATCGGCAAGAGCCAGGGAAAACCATCCCAGAGAGCGCAGCCAGAAATTTTTACTGCAGCCCGTGACCGGGTCGGCCCAGTACATTTCCTTCGAAGCATCATATCCGTGATAATAGAGGCCTGTAGCCGGGTCCTTCATATGCTCTTCCACAGCCTTGAACTGGCGGATGGAATCGGGACAGGTCCCCATTTTTTCATACCGGTTTCCGTAAGTCATATAGAAGGGCTGGGCCATATAGAGCCCGTCCAGCCAGACCTGATTCGGATAAATTTTTTTGTGCCAGAAATTGCCCTCCTCTGTCCGGGGCTGGTCCGAAAGCTGCCTGCGGAAATGTTCCATGGCCTTCCTGTAGCGCTCATCTCCGGTCAGGTCATAGAGAGAAAAGAGGTTCTTCGCCGCACAGATATTGTCGAGGTTATACTCCTCAATCTTGTAGGTTCTTACATTTCCCTCTTCATCAATGAAGGAATTTACAAAGGATACTGCGAAATCGAGGTACCGCATCTCCCGGGTCATATCATATAGGGAAAGTACGGCATTTACCATGCAGCCGTCAATATAGTTCCACTTGTTAACCTTGCCGGAACGTTCCACTTCCTTGTTCCAGAAAGGCTTTTCAGCTGTAGATTTTTCGAGAAGGAGATCTACATATCTCCCCAGGTCCCTTTTCAGCTGTTCGTTCATTTCTGCTTTCCCCTTTAAGAAATCGTTTCAACCCGGATGCGATTATCGGCATCTTCTGCGAGCGGAACTACTCAGGCCAGAACTTGCCGTTCTACGCTTTCAATATACCGGCGGCAGTCCTCAGCGTCCTCCGGTGTCGTATTCTCCAGGGTCGCCTGTATATAGGGCTTTTTAAGGGCGGCAAAACGGACAACCTCTGTATAGTCCATACAGCCCTTTCCGCAGCCGACAGCCTTCATTGAATGACTTCCGTCTTCATTTTCCGCCAGCACATAGTCTTTCAGATGAATCTCGGCAATCTCTTCCGACAGAAGGTCCATGGCTTCCAGAAGGACCTCATTCCTGCTTTCCGTAAGCTCCGGGTCAATGAGATTCACCGGATCGAATATTATTCTGAGGTTCGGAGATGAAATATCATCAAGGATGCGGCGGGCCCTTTTCGGACACCAGATAGTGTGCTTATATACAGGCTCTATGGCCAGGGTGATTCCGTACTTCTCCGCGTATGACACGGCCTCTTTCAGATTTTTTCTGAAAATAATATAGGCCTCTTCACTCCGCACGGCTTCGCGGTCAGCGCAGTCATACTTCCGGTTGGGCGCCCCGGTTTCCGTCCCGAGAACCCCAGCCCCAAGCAGGGAAGAAAAGCGGGCATAGGCCTCGTATTTCTTCAGTATGCCCTGCATATCGCCTGCATCCGGGTTTGCGAGATTTAAGTAATTCCCGATGACTGCGACGTCAAGTCCGGCTTCCGAAAACTGCCGCTTCAGCCACAGGGCATAGCCCGGTGTAAGCGCCTCCAAATCCGAAGGGAGATCCCCGATCTTTGAAAGGGCAATGTGAACACAGGAGAAGCCCTGCTTTTTGACATTTGAAAGACGCTCTGCAAACGGCACATTTTCGCTATCATGCAGGCGGAGTCCCAGCTGGATGGGAAGTTCAGTCTTCATCTGTATTGTTCTTCCTTCCTCTCTTCATCCGGTGCGGCTTTTCCTCTCCCTCATAGCCCATGAAGATTCCGCTGTAGAGGGCAGCCCGGATGAAGCCGGGACCGGAAAAGCAGAAGGCGAGAAAGATCGGAATCACTGAATAGCCCATGAAATAAAGCATCACAAACGGCAGGATATAAACGAGCGCTGCCAGGATGGTCCGGAACGGAAACCCGGAAACTGCTGTCGAAAAGGCTGTCTTGAAAGTTCCGTAAATTGTATTCTCATACCGCGCGAACACCGGAAAAACAAAGAGTGAAATCACATACACAACGACAATCACGGAATAGAGGGCTACGATGACCCAGCCCGGGAACTCGTCCCCCTGCATACGGATGATGCGCCAGTCCACAAAGAGGGCTGCATAGACAGCTATCATGATGAGCCAGATCGGAATACTCTTTTTTAGGTTCTTTTTGAAGGCATCAAAAAAGGTGCTGATGATATAGCCTTCCGTCCCCCTCACCCGCTTCAGCAGAACGTAGTGCATCGCCGTAAACGACGCGCCGGCTGTCACGACGGGCACACAGCAGATGATTGTAATGATATTCAGGATCATGAGATCCCCGAGTACGCTTAGGGCCCGCATAAAGGGGCTGTCATAGCTTAATCCGCCTCCCGCCAAACCAGTTACCTCCGAAGATCAGCCGTTTTCAGAAACGGCCATCTGAATTTTTTCCATATTGTAGAAGGCACCCTTCTTCTCAATCAGCTCTGTATAGGAGCCGGCCTCTATGATCCGTCCCTTGTCCAGGACAGCAATGCGGTCCGCATCTTTGACAGTAGAGAGCCGGTGGGCAACGATGAAAGTCGTCCGCCCTGTGATGAGATGATTCAGGGCATCCTGGATTTCCCGCTCTGAGACAACGTCGAGAGCCGATGTCGCTTCATCAAGGATAATGACACGCGGGTTCCGGATCAGGGCCCGGGCAATAGCGATCCGCTGCCGCTGGCCGCCGGAAAGATTCGCCCCGTGCTCTTCTATCATGGAGTCGAGGCCTTCGGGAAGATTCTTCACCATCGCAGTGAGATTGGCTGCATCACAGGCCTTCCACACCTCTTCATCCGGTACATCCTTGAGACCATATGTGATATTGTCCCGTACCGTTCCCGTGAAAAGAACCGGCATCTGGGGAACAACGGAAAGAAAACGCCGGTAGGTTCTCAGATCAAGGGAAGTGATGTCTTTCCCGTCAATCAGGAGTTTTCCCTCCGTCGGCAGCATAAAGCCGATGACAAGGGAAAGTATCGTGGATTTCCCGGAGCCGGACTCACCGACAATAGCAACGGTTTCTCCTTCCTTCACGTGCATGGAGAAGCCCTTCAGAACATCCTCCGTCATTCCGGGATAGGCATAGGATACATTCTCGAAATCGAAAGACCCGGAGAGGGAGGTCATCTTCTCCTTCCCGTCATTCTCCTCCACGTCATCGGAGATTAAGACCTCTCCGACGGATGTGACGGACTCAAGCCCTTTCGTGATGATGGGCAGGAGGTTCATAAGTGATGTCACCTGGTTTACCACCGTCGTGAAAGACGACTGATAGAATGTGATATCGCCGACAAGGATTTTTCCTTTCAGCGCCATAAAGCCTGTAAAGAGCAGGCAGATGGCCTGGAAAACCTGGAAGATGACCCAGCCGACGGCGCCGAAATTCGACTGCACCATATCGAGCCGGTAGCCGGATTCCGCAGTCTTCTTGAGCTGTGTTCCCATCTTTTTTTCTTCAACCGTCTCGAGGGCATGGGCGCGGGTGACAGGCACCATCTCTACCATTTCCATGACGGAGGCGGATGTCTGCTCCATCTCCATACGGAAGGACCGGTTCTCTTTCCGGATTTTTTTCCGGAAGCCGATGATAGTGAGCGATGCGGCAGGCGACACGAGCAGGAAGAAGACGAAGATCAGCCGGTTCTTCACCGCCGTGATACCCAGCATGACGGCGAGGTTGATGGCAATCTGCAGAACCCCGATGAAAAGCTGGGAAGAAAGGGTCTCCACGGCCTCCACATCACGGATGATCTTCGACTGCAGGCGGCCGGACTGCGACCGCGTATGGTAGGGAATGGAAAGCTCCTGCAGCTTTTTCACCAGGGCTGCCCGAAGACCCGCCTCCGTCGACCGCGTCACCTCTGACCGGAGGCGTGTATGCATGTAGTTGGCAGGAAGATGAACGGAAAGCAGGGCAAGCCAGATCAGGACGTTTACGATGATGGCATGCTTTGCCGCTTCACCTCCTGCAAGAACGCCGTTGATGACGTTTGCAATGAGAAGTGACGAAAACAGGGCCGGCGAATGCTTGATCAAAAAGAAAAAGGCAGAAAGCAGGAATTTGTGGTACTGCCCCTTGTAGAAGCCGAGAAGTACCCGAAGGGGCTTCCCCCGATACTTCTTATAGTTCTCTATGTACTTCTGAGCCAGCTCGTCTGTGGCCTTAAGGTCCTTTTCAAACATGAATAATATAATTCTCCTTGGTCAGAATACAGTTCAGTCTTCCGGCTCAGCGGAAAAGGCAGTCTTCTGAACGCTGTCATCCATAGCGGACGGCTCAGATAGATTTCCTTCCGTCAGAGCCCCGCTATAGCTTCCATGAAGAGAGCGGCCGTCGTCGTCAACGGTTTTTGCGTCTCTGGCGACCAAGACATCCGCATAGGGGCTGCCGAATGACTGCAGGGCATCGGCAATGAAGCCGGCATAGACAACGGCCCCCTGCATCTGCAAATGAGAATTGTCCTTGGGAAAGACATAGAGAGGCCGGGAAGGGAAATCGCCTATGGCGGCAAGATATTTTTCCGTATCCCGGGTCAGGTCAACAAGAGGTACGTCCTCCTCCACGGCTGTCTCCCGGATTTTCACCGGATAGAGACCATGGCTGCCGGAGAGGAACTTTCCTTCCGCATCAAAAAGACGGCGGGCAATCGGAGTGAATAGAACCGGATAAGCACCATGCTTTCTCGCGACAGCAATCATCTTCTTCAGATTTTCTTTAAATGTGGTATCCGGATCCGTGTAGCGGAGGGTATCTTCCTTCTTCTCATCATTGTGGGCAAACTGAATGAAGACAAGATCTCCTGCTTCAATATATGCGTCTGCCGCCTCCAGTCTCCCCTGTTCTATGAACGACTTTGTAGAACGTCCGTTGATGGCGAAGCTCCTGAGAAAGACATCATCTTTCAGATAGAGAAGCAGACCCTGTGAAAGTCCGGTCTGAGGATATGTAGAAATTTTGTTGAAGGTGACCGTACTGTCACCCAACCATATTATTCTTTTCATTTCTTTGAATACACAGCTTGCGCCGCCGATGAAAGCGGCGCAAGCTCAGGCCTATTGAAAAGGCAAAAATCATTCCTTTACGGCACCTGCATTGATACCGGTAACGAAGTACTTCTGCAGGAAAGGATATACGGCCATGAAGGGCAGGATTGCGCAGACAATAGAAGCATAGTACAGCGTGTCCTGCGAAACCCTGTAAGCCGTCGTAGGTGTATCTCCGTCCATGATCATGACCCGGAGCTGGTACTGGAAGTTGACCTGGTTGGGATCCGTGATGTAAATCTGTACGGTTGAGTAATCGTTCCATACCGTGACAGCGAACATCAGACCGATGGAAGCAAGGGCTGCCTTCGACAGTGGAAGAACGATCTTGAAGAAGATGCCCATGGGGGTGCAGCCGTCGAGCTCTGCCGCCTCATAGAGAGAAGCGGGGATGCCTTCGAAAAAGTTCTTCATCAGGACGAGGTTGTAGACATTCATGCCGTGCTTTACGACGAGAATCCACATGGAGTCAACAAGACCGAGCTGCTTCATGACCAGGTACTCAGGGATCATGCCGCCTGAGAAAATCATGGTGAAAAGCAGGAAATACGAAAACGCATTCCGTCCGGGCATATCGTACTGGTTCAGAACATATCCGCCGAGGGTGGACATAATCAGTCCGACCAGGGTACCCAGAATTGTCGTAACCACGGAATTGATAAAGGGGCGGAACAGCTTCTGGGTCGTAAAAATTGTCTTGTAGCCATCGAATGTGGGGTCTGTAGGCCAGAGCTTGAACTGGTACACACCGACCGCATTGAAGGAATCGACAATGACCTTCCACAGGGGAATGATGACGATCAGGGCGATAAGTGTGAATACGATGACGTTTACGACATCGAATGTGGTGATTTTGACTCTTTTTTTCTTGTATTTAACCGGTTCTCTTACCTGAACCGGAGCGGCCATATCTGCCATCAGAAGCCTCCTTAAATAATACCGCGACCGCGGACCTTCTTGCTCAAGGCATTGCAGCCAAGCATAAGCGCTCCGCCGACAACGGACTTGAAGAGGCCGACCGCCGTAGTATATCCGTAGTCAGGAATGGGCTGCAGGAAGGTCTTCCTGTAGATGAAGGTCGAAATGACATCGGATACATCATATACGCGGGAATTATAAAGTACGAATACCGGCTCGAACATATTCAGAACCTTCGCCAGATTCAGAATCAGGACGATGATAATGGTATTCTTCAGGGCCGGGAATGTGACATAACGCATCCGCTGCAGCCGGGTGGCGCCGTCGATTTTTGCCGCCTCATAGAGCTCCGGATTGATGCCGGACAGGGTGGCGAAGAATATGACGGTTCCCCAGCCGACTTCCTTCCAGAGGTTTATACCGAAGAAGATCGGCTGCCACATGGACTTCTCATGCAGGAAGTCTATACTCTGGGTAATCCAGCCCCAGTTCTTTAAGGTCTCATTGACGAAACCGGTCGAGGAAGGGGAAAGGAAGAGGGAGAAGATCGCTGCCACGACTGCATAGGACATGAAGTGGGGCAGGTAAATGACCGTCTGAATGACCTTCTTGAAAATGAGGTTAATCGCCTCGTTCAGGAAGATGGCAATGACCACTGCTGCAAATGTATTCAGGATCAGCTTGAACGTGGACAGCCAAAGGGTATTTATGAAGGCCTGCCAGAATTCCTTCTGGGCAAACATCATTCTGAAATTCTCCAGACCTACCCAGTGGATATTGCGCAGCTTGTAACTGAAGAAGGCATACCGGATACCCAGCATGGGCCAGTAATAGATGATGATGACAAAAATCACTACCGGCAGGGCCATAATATAAAAGCCCATGGAATGCCGGATCCGGACACTCAGCGGCTTCTTCCGCACCTGCACGGTGGGTGTAGGCTCTTTTGTCTTGGATTTTCCGCTCACTTTGGTCTATCCTTTCTTAACTTAAGACATCCTGCCCTCGAACTAAAAGTCTCACTTTCGAGAAACAGGATGTCATCAAAATCTATAAAACTTTTTCGGATTCAGTTTCCTGAATTACTGCTGTGCCTCAAGCTCGGAAATAATCTGAGCAGATACATCAGCGTACTTCTCCTTGTACTGCTCTACTGCTTCTTCAGGAGTAATCTGTCCTGTAACAGCTTCGTTCATCCAGGTCGTCTTGTCGGAAACCATGTCGGCTTCGATATTGGTCAGAGTATCGCAGGAAGCAGCTGCAGGTGCGTCAACGCAGTTCTCTGTAAAGAACTCATTGCCCTTTTTAACGAGTGCATCGTCATCGACATAGCCGTTTGTAAGAGGTGCGATTACAAGGACTGAATCGAGATGGTTCTTCTTCCACAGGGTGTTGGGATCGTTGGGTGAAGGCTTCAGATGGAACTCACCGTCTGCATAGTCATAATGCTTGTCAAGTACGAGGGACTTGCCGTCCTTAGATTCCTTAACAGTAGCCTTCTGCTCATCTGTAAGCTTGTCATCCTCAATCCACTTGTAGGTATCGAAGGACTCAGCCTTTGTGGACCAGTGAACATCCTCTGCGCCGTATGTCCAGAGGGTCTGTACCTTGTCGCCGTCGAGCATCGTCTCGAAGAGGGCATCGAAGATTGCCTGCTCACGGGCATCGTTGCCGTCGCCGTCATCTGTGATAACCCATACAGGAGCTTCACGATTCAGGTAGCCACCCCAGGTATCCTTGATTTCCTGAATAGGAGGCAGCTGAACAAGACGGTCATCGCCGAGGTCTGTGTCGACCTGGTTCTTGTCCATATTGTTTGTAAGAGTTCTGAGCCATGTACCTGCCCAGTAAGTGAATGCCATTTCAGAAGTGGACTGGTCGTTGGAGAAGAACTTCTCACGAGCCTGCTTCGTTCCGGCTTCCTCGGTATCAGGATCGATGACGCCGTCCACATAGCCCTGATTCAGTCTCTTCAGTGCTTCTACGGTAGCATCTTCCATGAAACCGTCAACCCACTTGCCTTCTTTGTTCTGATAGAAGGAAGGATAAGCTCCCTGCCACCATTCAGGCATGTAGTTGATGTAAGGTGCCTCGTCGAGCTTGCCGTAGCCTGCTGCGATAACGCCGTAGGTCTTGCCGTCGGAAACGCTCTTCAGAAGGTTGTAATAATCATCGAAAGTCTTGATGTCGTCAACGGTCTTGCCGGCCTTTGTAAGCCAGGACTGCTTGATGTAGGTAACGCAGCCGTTGCCGTATGTAGGAGCGAAGCCGTACTGCTTGCCGTCGCTTGTCCGAAGGCCTTCATTGACCTTGGGAAGGGTGATGCGGGACTGGAACTCGGCATTGTCGAATGCATCTGCCAGGTTCCAGAGCATTCCGGTTGTCTGATACTGACGAAGCATCGTAGCGCTCATGATGAGGGCGTCGGGATACTGGCCGTCGCCGGGAGTACCGGTCGTCAGGGTTCTGGAAACGGTTCCGGAGTAATCGGAATGATCGAGCTGCGTGATAACAAGATCAATGGGATGGCCAAGTTTCTCGCCTACTGCCTGTTCCCACTGCTCCTCGAATTCCTTCTGGCCGCTGTCTACCGTAGCTGTCAGAGTTCCGTCAACGGTAATGTAAAGCTTGTCAAGCTCATAGGGCTCGCTGCTGCTGTCCGCAGACGCATTGTCCGTTGTTGTGGTCGTGCTGCTGTCGCTTGTGCTGTCGGCAGCTGTCTCATCCCCCGAACCTGATCCGCAGCCGGCAAGCAGGGAAGCTGCCATGGCGCCGACAAGAAGTACGGAAACCAACTTTTTCTTCATGTAAAGAATCCTCCTTTTTGATTCTAACCCACCTTTTTGTGAGCTCTGTATGAAAGTCTTACGAAATGTAAGCGCTTTCATTTTCTGTAAAGGAATATATCATTTCATTTTCACAGAAGCAACAAAAATAATACACAAAATGGACACACTTTTTTTGTTAGAACTGTCTTTGAGGAATATAAAACCCGCTGTTTTCGCCTATTTCAGAATCACATCGTCAGCAAAAACCTCATAAATGCGGTGTTTTATTTCGGAAATAACAAAAAATCCGTATTTTGCTCCAGTCCACCTGCCGGCCTCCATCGGAAGGGTAATGCTGTACTTTCTCCCTTCAGGAAGACCTGTTTCAGGCCCTATCGACAGGGTCACCTCTTCCTCCGGGTGCAGGACCTTGTCCTCATCGCCCGGCCCGTAGACAGGCTTGTCCGAAACAGCCGTGATTCCGTTTACATTGCGAATCTGAACAGAGACCCGGAAGCGGTCCGCCCGCCCTGTAAAAGGTACTTCCTCTATCCTCTCGTCCGCGTATGCAGCCCCGCAGTCAAAGACCTGATGCCCGGTTACATTCCGGACGAAGAAAGCATCTCCTTCCCTGTGAATACCTATGCCTCCATAGGACATGCCTGATAGGCAAATACCTGCATAGCCTCCGTCGGGGAGGTCTCGCATGTCCAGTACAGCCGAAAAGTCGAGCTCCGGAGCACTTACCCTTCTGAGGAAGAGATTGCGGATATCGACAAGGGGCCTCTCCTTCGGGGCCGGAACGGACTGAAGGCGAATCTTGCCGGAGGACGGTACCGACAGCCATTCCTCTTCCGGATTGCAGTTCCACTGCCAGGGAAGAGGTGGATTTAAACCATTGTAAGTGTTTACATTGTCCTCATCTTTTTCTATGCCCGTTACAGATTTTTTGTTTTCTCCGGTCAGGGAAACAGCAGGCGCAGAAGGCTCGCAGGCCGTCTTTTTGTTTGTCTGGGGAGCGACTTTTCCGGAGCTGTCAGTGACATCAATCGGACAGGGTTTCACAGAGGAAAGGACCGGCTCCCCGCAGGCGTCCCCGCCGGAAATCGGCTTTCCAATGACCGGCCATTCACCCTCTGCGCCTTCCAGCCAGGTCACCGGCTGCAGATGGGTAATCCGCCCGGCGGCAAAGACATCCTGAAAATGGAGAAAAAAGTCATTTCCTGCCCCGTCCGCAATCAAAGCCCCCTGATGAGGGCCGTTTATGCCGGTAGTGCCCTGGCACATGGAAATATGCGGTTCCCACCCACTGTAGAGATTCCGGCTCCGGAGGACTGTCTGCCAGCCTGTCTTCACTCCGCCGGCCGGGGCAAAGATATAATAGAATCCCTTTCGCCTATAGAGCTTGGGACCTTCAATGGTGACGTTGCCGTCCTCATTTCCGTCATAAATTTTCACAGGACCATATATAATTCTCGTGAGGTCTTTTGAAAGCTCCGACATCATAAGGACGGACTTATAGCCGATTCTCGACTTTGCCACCCCGTTTACCAGATAAACCCGGCCGTCCTCGTTAAAAAATGGACAGGGATCAATAAGGCCGGCCCCGTCGTAAATTTTTACCGGTCCAGACCACTCCCCTTCCGGATTTTTCGTCCAGGTCATATACAGGCCCTCGTCCGGCATAGGGAAAATAATATAATAGGTTTCATTGCA
Source organism: Lachnospiraceae bacterium (assembly GCA_036343235.1). Lineage (GTDB taxonomy): Bacteria > Bacillota > Clostridia > Lachnospirales > Lachnospiraceae > RUG306. The sequence goes on along the minus strand of JAZASQ010000024.1, from coordinate 6,235 downwards.
GAAACGGATGGCCGGAGCCCAGACTCCGCAGCCGTGCAGGGGTTCCCGGTAGCGGAACTCCGGAATTTTCCGGAGGGCATAGTTGACGAGGTCCCAGTGGACGAGGTCATATGACTTCAGAACAGGAAGGCCCGGAACAAATGAAAATGACGAGGCCGTCATATAGTATGCGTCCCGCCCCCGACAGACGTCCGGGTCCGAATAGTCTTCATAAATAATCGGATTCCTGTAAGTCTTCTCATCAATATCAGCTGACCAGATCATTTTTAAATCCCCTTTCATCTAATCTGCTTTCTCTCTGCCAGTTCTGCTATAATCAAAAAAAGGCGGACGGAAAGTAAGTGCCTGCTTCCGGCCGTACAAAAATACTTAAATGAAATGTCCCTTTTCGGAGAATACTTATGAAGCCTTTTGACGCATCCTATTTTCCTTTTCCCCTGCATTCCGTCACGGTTTCCGTTGACGGAAAAATTCTGCAGAACGACTGCTTCGCCCCCTATGAGAAGGGACAGATGCATCGCATGTTTTCAATCACAAAAAGCCTCTGCTCTATGGCCGTCGGAGCACTGACCGCAGAGGGAAGGCTTTCCCTTTCGGACCGCATTGGGGACTTCTTCCCAGAATATATGCCGGAAAAGGCAGATGAGCGGCTTACTGCCATGACCATAGAGGACATGCTCACGATGCGGACCTGCCACAAGTCCACGACCTACAAAGTCAATATGAAGGAAAACTGGGTACAGAGCTTTTTCATTACCCCGCCGGACCACGCCCCCGGAACCTTTTTCAAATATGACACTTCATCGTCCCATGTCCTGGCTGCCCTTGTAAAAAAGCTGACCGGCCATGGTGTCCTTGACTGCCTTCGCCCTGTATTCCTGGATGAAATTGGCTTTTCAAAAAGTGCTTATATCCTTACAGACCCTTTCGGAAGTGAAATGGGAGGCAGCGGACTCGTCTGCAAGCCTGAGGACCTGGTAAAAGTCTCTTCCTTTCTGCTTGCCATGCTCACCGGACGGCTGCCGGAATCCTTCGAGAAGCCGCCATATGACAGAGCATTTTTCGAACGCTATAGAACTTACATGCAGGAAGCGGTTTCCTGCCTTGTGCCTACCATAGCGGAAGGACAGACGATAGACGAACAGCAGGGCTATGGCCGCATGTTCTGGAGTCTGCGTCCCCTTTCAGACGATGAAAGTGCTTTCATGATGTATGGCATGGGAGGCCAGTACTGTGTATTCTATCCGGAGCGGCATGCCATCTTCGTTACGACAGCCGACAGCCAGAACATCAAGGGCGGCCACCAGTACATTCTTGACGAATGCCGCCGGGTGGCACTGACTCTGCCGAAAAGCGATGACAAGTGTCTGCTGTCCCCTTTGTCAAAAAAGGAGGGACCCGTTTTCGGTTCCTACAAGCTGCTGCCGAATGCCTCCGGCTTTACCTCGCTGACGTTTAAAGAGAACGAGTTCCGCCTGTATGAAGACGGCCTTAGGGAGCCATTCCTCTTTCGATTCGCTTCCGATGCGGGCTGGGGAAAAACAGAAGATCCAAAGTACGGGCAGACATTGTTCTCACGAAAAAGACTGCTTAATGACGACAGCCTCCTGATTGAAGTGCAGATTGTAAGCGCTTACTGCGGCTCCATCCGTTTCATGATAAAGACAAAAGGGGAGAAGATTTTTCTATACGCCCGGAAAGTCGAAGAAACATATTTTAGCGAGTTCAACGGATTCTTCGAAGGGAGCCGGAGTTACTGAAACAGAAAATCCGCAAACTCCTTTGCATATTCCGGGTGTGCTCCCCCGTAGACAAAGCCCAGATAAAGCTTCTGGCCCTCAGCCCCCGTATAGTAATAATATTTTTTTAAAAGTTCCGCTGAATCCACAGGTATGGCGGCCGCTTCCCCATCTATGGTCAGAAGTTCTTCCTTTGAGAGGCCCCCGGGCAGATCGGACAGGTCCTCCCCGTATACATCAGTAAGAGGGACGAAATAGCCCTGGGTTGCGTACTTCCGAAAGACGTCTTCCCCGGTAATCATGAGGTCAAGGCCGCCGGAAACAGACAGAGCCCCGAGCTTCTCTTCATCCTCCGGCCGGTACTTGAGGCCGTCCCTGACCCCTTCGACATTGAGAGCAATATTTATATCACTATCCAGAACGATTCTTTCCTTCTTCGGATTCTCAAGGTAAGTACTTTCAAACCTTCCCTGAACGTCCTCTTCTGCCGCCGGATCAGCGGCAAAATTCACCATGGCCACATAGAGGACCGTATTCCTCTTTGTCACCTGCTGATAGATGAATGTGCCGACACATACTGCGGCAAGCACAATTGCCAGAATCTTCCACTTATTGTAATCGAAGAACCAGGCAATCCGCTTCTTTATGGGCCCGTGCTTCACTGCCTCCCGTTCTTCCTTGAACTCATCCATCACTGCCATGGCAATTCACTTCTTTTCTTCAAAATAATATGTTCCCCTGCCAAAGACAAAAATTCCCACACAGGCTCCGGTAAAGCGCTTTCCCTTTCTGAGGCCCTCCGAGCAGATGCCGGTTACATCGTCCCATGAACAGACCTGTCTTCCATTGACAAAGAAAGTCCGTCTCAGTCCATCCGTTTCCACGGTAAAGGTAATTGCATCAGAATATGCTTCATCAGCAGCGCCTGCATGCCCGGCCGCCTCAGCCGACCCGGCCGGTTCAAATGGCTCGGCAATCCCTCCAGCCTGCATCAGTTTCCGCAGAGAAAGAGTTTCTTCCCTCACATAACGGTCATCCGAATATTCGGAAACAAAGACCTCGTCTCCGCCCGCTGCCTGCCTCAGGCCGAATTTGATGAAGGAATTTTCATCGTAATAGAGGGTCATTCCGGCTTCGTCCCCCTCTTCCGGACTCAGAGCCTTCATTCGGAAGGTGTCCTTCTCTTTGAAATCCCGCTGGTGCTGCAGCAAAAGGCTTCCCGGGTTCCGCTCTGTCAGGTCCCGGCCGCTGCCGGTAATGAAAGCACTTTCATCATTTTCTATCTCTATGTATTTTTCGTCAATAAGACGGGGAGAGAACCAACCGCAATATTTACCGCCTATTATGCTTTTCGCATCTGCCGATATCGACGATAACATTGACTTTCCGTTGTCTGCAAAAATCTGTCCGAATTCCGCTCCCTCTCTGCCGGCTGACGGGACATCCGCCTTCTTTGCTGCCTTCAAAGGATACGGCAGCGGAGCCAGGTACGACGGCCCCCTCCCGTGCTTAAGGCGGGGCCAGCCGTCAGGTGTCCAAACGACTTCATCGAGACAGGTCTCCCGGCCCAGCATTCCCCACTTTCCGTCAATGAAGCGGGAGCAGAGATAGACTATGAACCAGCGGCCGTCCGGCCCCTCTACAATATCCGCATGTCCGCAGCACTGCAGGGCCCCGGCAGGATCTGTCTGGGTAATGAGGGGACCATAGGGACTTTTTTCATAGGGGCCGTAAAGATTTTCAGCCCGCAGAACAGATTCCATGTGGCCTTTCCCGGTTCCGCCTTCAGCCAGCAGGAGATAGTAATATCCGTCTTTTTTGAACAAATGGGGGCCTTCCGGTATGGCTCCGGCCGCCCCGTAGGCAATCATGACCGCCTGTCCCGCCGTTTCAGACAGATCATCGGAAAGAGGAAGCAGACGGCCTCCCCGGTTGACAAGCATGTACTTCTTTCCGTCGTCATCGACAAACAGAGAAGGGTCTATTCCATCCTGATTGAAAATAACCGGCTTCGAATAGGGTCCTTCCGGCCGCTCGGCCCACATGAGGGCCTGGGTCTGGGGATGCGGCATGCCGTCATTATTTCTGAGAGTGGCCGCAATCACAAATTTTCCATCTATGAAACTGATGTCCGGCGCCCAGAAGCCCCGGCCTCCATCAAGAGGGCCCAGCAGCTCTTCAGCCCACTCTGGATTTTCAAACGCAAAGCCTATTGTCTCCCAATGTACCAGATCTTTTGAATGAGACACCGGCAGGCCGGGAAAGAAGACAAAGCTGGAATTTACCATATAGAAGTCTTCCCCGACCCGCACGATAGAGGGGTCCGGATGCATGGAAGGACAGACCGGGTTCCTGTAGCATGAGTCTAACGGAAAACCCGCCCTATTTTCCAGAAATTCATATACGGACGGGAGGCTATTCCTTTTCGCAAAAGCAATGTCATAAGGAGTAATAAGCTCTTTGTCCGCCCACAAAGGGTCCATCTGACATGTATCCACGAGATAGGAAACAAGCTCTTCATTTCCGCCTTCCACGGCATAGTGAAGAAGGCTCCGCCCGGTCTCATCCGTATCGTCAAGAGAGACAGACCGCTCCGTCTCCCGGATGACATAATCAGCATCTCCCCGCAGGGCTGCCTCCCGGCAGGCAAGAAAAGCGTTTTTTGTTTTTTCCGTATAAAGTTTCATCTGATATCCTGCAGGAACCCAACTTGAAGCAAAATGGTTACAGTTCACGGATTCCGCGAGGGCTGCGAAGCAGTCCCGAGAAAGTAGAGCTGTGGCACTTCGCACGAAGTGCGAACTTTCAATGTGCCACAGCGGGCCGCGTTCTGTTCCGGTTGTTACTGTTTGCGGGGCATAATGTCCCGTGAACAGTAACGCAAAAGGCCGTGATTCCTTCAGCCTCCGCTTGCCGTTCATCCGTTTGTCATAGTAGCATGAAAACATGCAAACAGCCACCTAAATAGAACAAATGCCCCTCCCGACTGGGGGAGAGGCACTCGAGGGAGGGATATAAATGTAAGGGCTTACATTTTTTGACCTGAATGAAGTATACAACGCCCGTTTTGGAAAAAACAGGGTGAAATCGGTTATTTTTCCTAAATTAATACTGTTTTTTTGTCATCCATAGTATATAATTTCGGATATGAGAATGATTGATGGAAAACTGAAAAGCATTACTGTAAGCCGGGTACAGAGAAAGAGCCTCTACAAGATGCCCATGTCCCATTCCCACACCTATTATGAGGTCTATTACCTGGAGAGCGGAACCTGTACATTTTTCACGAAAAGCAATGCTGTGAATCTCTCAGCCGGTGATTTCGTCATCATCCCGCCGAAAATCTCCCACTGTGTCTACTACGCCACAACCTGCAGCCGGATCAACATCTACTATGATTTCGGGGATCTCTGCGACCAGGGACACCCGTTTCATGAGGGAATCCGGGAAATCCCCACCGTTGAATCCGGCCACATTCCCACCCCCTATCAGGCAAATGTCAGCAGCCTCATTGACCAGATGATCAGTGAAGGACGGATTGAGGACGCCTGCTCCGATCAGATGAGCTGCTATCTGCTGCGCCTCTTCTTCCTGACAATTCTCCGCTGCGGAATTCCTGCTCAAGGCGAAAAAAAACGCGACGGGGATACCGTGGTCTCCGACGCGCTGTCCTATATCACCGGCCACCCGGCAGCCGACCTGACCCTGCAGACCCTTGCAGAGCGGGCCGGTCTCTCTGAATCCTATTTCAGCAAGAAGTTCAAGAGTGAAACCGGCGTGGGACTGAAGGAATTCATCACACTGACCCGCCTGAAGGAAGCAGAAAAAGAGCTGCTTGCAACGGACCACAGGATTGAAGAAATCGCTATGAACAATGGCTTCATGAGCGGCAACTACTTCAAGGACTGCTTCAAAAAGTCCTACGGGGTCTCCCCCCGCGAGTACCGCAAACAGCACGCGGGCGACCAGAAGCTCCTTCTCTCCATGAAGAATGACGGAATCTGACTTTCTTTCTGAGGCACCGGGCCTCGCCTCGTCGGACGAAAAATGGCCGTTTTCGAAGTTTTAACATTCTCTCACTCTACGTGAGCAAAGGAATTCCTCTCGAGTGACGCTCCGGGGCCTTTAGAGCCCCTCTCAAAAAAGTATGCGTTTTCTCTGGCTGCCGGCTTGTTCCAGTCCGACCAGCCTTCTTTTTTTATGTGGCTTCCCATTGTACAGTCAATGAGCTCGCAGCGGGCATAGTCTCTCCAGGGGCGTCCCAGATACACACTTTCATCAGAAAGCCCCGGGGCGGCCGTGAAGGTACATTTTGTCGCCACCATACCATGGGCCTGGCCTTCCGGAGTGGACGGTGCAAACACATATCCGGGCTCCAGGCTTCTGAACTCACAGTCAAAGAATTCCGCCCAGGCTCCGCCGAAAATGAAGTCCACGCTTCCTTCTATATAGCAATTCCTGAATACAACATGTCTTGGGGTCCTCGGCTTTACCTG
>JAZASQ010000023.1:0-20798 GCA_036343235.1 Lachnospiraceae bacterium | reverse complement strand
TTCGACTTGCATGTGTTAAGCACGCCGCCAGCGTTCATCCTGAGCCAGGATCGAACTCTCATGTTATAGTTTTCCGTTAGTGATCCCCAAAGGGGGAGCTTACGGAAAACATACACCTGGCCACTTAGTGCGCCCGAAGGGCAAACTTAGTGGACACGGTGTTTCCTTTTCATAAAAGTCAGTCCAAACCCAGATATCAAATCTGGCTTTTTACTGTATTTAGGGTGATGAATGTCTCCATTCATCCTCAAAGATTTTTGACTAGGGATTTTTCATATAGAATAAATCCTGTCACTTATCAATCTTTCAAAGTTGTCTCATTGTTCAGTTGTCAAAGTACGGAATTGCACTTCTGTATGGAAGTGTCTCTATTGTGTCTCGGCTTTTCCGCCGCAACGATGTGTATATTATCACCGCGCAAACCCAGTGTCAACAAGAAATTTCCGGTTTTTTAAAAGAAGAACGACTCGGCATTTTCAGCTAAATTGTCGGAATTGCACGTGCAATTCTACGGATTCCGTGGAACAGGAAAAGAGGAGCCCGAAAGCCCCTCTTTTCACCCCCTGCAGACATTTTCTGCCCGAAATCAGTATCACCTGTTCTTCCCGGAACCGAACATTCCATTCCGAATCAGAACAGCTTCACCACATCCGACACAAAGTCTATGCCATAGTACTGGACCCCGTCGACCTTTGTCATTCCCCGTATGGAAGACTTAGGCAGAATGCACTTATTAAAACCGAGCTTTGCCGCCTCCCGGACCCTCTGCTCCGCATTCGTCACAGAGCGGACCTCACCGGAAAGGCCCACTTCCCCGAAGCAGATGATGTGGTCGTCAATCGGGGTATCCTTATAGGATGAGACCAGGGCCATGACGATGCCGAGGTCCACGGCCGGCTCGTTCATCCGCATGCCGCCCGTCACATTGACATAGGCATCATAATCCGAAAGCTTCAGGCCGATCCGCTTTTCAAGGACAGCCATCAATAAGTTGACCCGGTTATAATCACAGCCCACGGCCGTCCGCCGGGGCATGCCGAAGTTCGACCGGGTCACAAGGGCCTGAATCTCGATCAGAATGGGCCGGGTCCCCTCCATGGAGCAGGCAACGACGGAACCGGAGGCTCCTTCCGGCCGGCCGGACAGCATGTATTCCGAAGGATTCTTCACTTCAACGAGACCTGTCCCCTTCATTTCAAAGACCCCGATCTCATTCGTGGAGCCGAAGCGGTTCTTGACGCCGCGAAGGACTCGGTAGGAGGCGTAGCGGTCTCCCTCGAGATAGAGAACCGTATCCACCATGTGCTCCAAAACCCGGGGGCCGGCCACATTTCCTTCCTTTGTGACATGGCCGACGACAAAGACCGTGATATTCATGGTCTTTGCAATATGCATAAGGACGTTCGTGGACTCCCGGACCTGGGAGACACTCCCCGGGGCGCTGCCGACGGATTCCGAATACATGGTCTGGATGGAGTCGATGATGACAAGCTCCGGCCGGGTTCTGTCTATTACGGCAGAAATCGTATCGAGATCCGTCTCGCAGAGGATGGAAAGGTCCTTCGTAAATGTACCGATCCGCTCTGCCCGCATCTTGATCTGGGACAGGGACTCCTCTCCGGAAATATAGAGCATCTTCACATGGTCGGCGCAGAGATTCTTCGTAAGCTCAAGGAGCAGGGTCGACTTCCCGATGCCGGGGTCGCCCCCGATCAGAACCAGGGAGCCCTTCACGATACCGCCGCCCAGGACACGGTCAAACTCCTCCATATGAGTTGTCATCCGGGTATCGTCCGCCGTGGAAATTTCATCCAAAGCAAGGGGTTTTATATTAGTATCAATCCTCTTTCCGGAAGACGAAGAAGAAGGCGGTAATACCGCCTCCTCCACAAAGGTATTCCACTCGTGACACGCCGGACACTGGCCCAGCCACTTCGAGGATTCATACCCGCAGTTCTGACAGAAAAAGACCGTTTTCTTCTTCGCAGGCATCAGGCTTTCTTCACCTCAACAGAGACCGTCTTCCCTTCCTCGAGCTCCACGGACAGGGTCAGCTTGCCGCCGAGATTCGTCTTCATCTTGCCAGCGTCGGCCCCGTTCAAAAGGATGTCATATTCCTGCTCCGGCTCGAGTCCCAGCGTGATTTCAGCGTCTTCCGGACCCGTAACGGAAAAGCTTACGTCCGTATCCTTCATCCGAAAAGCGCTTACATTCGTTCCGGGAACGCTCTCGTATACGAAAGAGTCGTTGCACTCGAGCTTCGTGATTTCCTTATATGCCCTGAGGCTGTAGACGCCCCCGTTGGCAGCGAAGTCGTTCACCTTGGCCTTTTCCCCCAGCGTGTAGTCGCCGAATGCCAGCGCACCGCCTGCTTCTTTTCTGATGATGTCAGCCATTTCTTTTCATTTCCTCCGTTTACTTTTGTGTTTTCCTGCCACCGGCACGCTTCGCTGCTGCTGCGGCTTTTCCCCTGCCTGTACCGGAAGTCTTTCGATCGGTCCTTCTTCGGCCTGAAGATACCGCCGCCCGGCTCCCCTTCTTTTGTACAGTCTTATGACTAATATTTTTGCTCTTCTTTTCTGCAATCGGTTCGAAGGTGATTTTTCCGCCTTTTACCGTAATTACAACCTCTCCTCCGTTCGCCACCTGCCCGGACAGAAGCTCGTCTGAAAGCGGGTCCTCGATATCCGTCTGAATTTTCCGCCGCAGAGGCCGGGCTCCGAACTTGGGGTCATAGGACTTGTCCACGATGTACTTTTTCACCATAGGACGGATTGTAAGTGTTAGATTCATCGAACTCTTGAGACGGGTCGAAAGTTCTTTCAAAAGGAGGCCGGTAATCTTTGTAAGGTCGTCCTTGTTGAGAGCCCTAAAGACAATGGTCTCGTCAATCCGGTTTAAGAATTCCGGCTTAAAATCATGCTTGATCTCATCCATGACCCTGGACTTCATAAACTCGTAGTCGGACTTTTCCGTGTCCTCGGAAGAGAAGCCTAAGTGCTTGGGCTCCATGATTTCCTGGGCCCCGGCATTTGATGTCATGATGATGATAGTGTTCTTGAAATCCACCTTCCGGCCCTGGGAATCCGTGATATGACCGTCGTCGAGGACCTGCAGGAGGACATTGAAGACATCGGGGTGAGCCTTTTCAATCTCGTCAAACAGAATAACGGAATATGGATTCTTGCGCACCTTCTCGGCAAGCTGACCGCCCTCCTCGTAGCCCACATAGCCGGGAGGGGAGCCGATCATCTTTGCCACGGACTGCTTCTCCATGTATTCGGTCATGTCGACCCGGATCATCTTGTTCTCATCGCCGAAAACAGCCTCTGCAAGGGCTTTCGAAACCTCGGTCTTCCCGACACCCGTAGGGCCCAGAAAGAGGAAGGAACCGATAGGGCGGTTGGGAGCCTTGAGGCCGACACGGCCCCGGCGGACTGCCCGGGAGACGGCACTTACTGCCTCTTCCTGACCGATAATCCGCTTATGCAGGGTCTTTTCCAGTTCTGTCAGTCTGTGGGCCTCGGATTCATTCAGCTTTGTTACCGGAATCCGGGTCCAAACGGAAACAACTTCCGCTACATCCTCGGGGGTCAGGGAAACAGTTTTTCTGTTCTTCGAACGATCGAAGGACTTCTTCAAGCGCTCGATTTCAGCAAGATTCTTCTCCCGCTTTTTTCGGATTTCTGCCGCATCAGCAAAGCGCTCTTCGGAAAGAGCCTTCTCAAACTCGGCCTCGGCACTATGGGCCTCGGCCTCAAGATTATAGATTTTCTCCGGTGTCCGGGCATTCTTAAGGCGAAGCTTTGCTGCAGACTCATCCATGAGGTCAATAGCCTTGTCAGGCAGAAAACGGTCCGTGATGTAACGAGCCGAAAGCTCGGCGCAGGCATCCGTAGCAGCTTCCGTAATCGTGATGCCGTGATGCTTCTCATACTGGGCCTTAATTCCATTGAGGATAGCCTTCGTCTCTTCGACTGTGGGCTCTTCCACCATAACAGGCTGGAATCGCCGCTCCAGGGCCGCATCCTTTTCGATATACTTATGATATTCGCTGATGGTAGTGGCACCGATGATTTGGAGCTCGCCCCGGGCCATGGCCGGTTTCAGGATATTCGCCGCATCGAGAGAACCTTCAGCCCCGCCGGCCCCGATAATCGTATGGACCTCATCGATAAAGAGAATGATATTCCCGGAGGAGATGACCTCATTCATGAAGTTCTTAATCCGCTCCTCGAACTCACCCCGGTACTTGGTCCCGGCAACCATGCCGGACATATCCATGGATATAATCCGCTTCGAACGGATGGAATCGGGCACAAGGCCTGTCTCAATGTACTGGGCCAGCCCTTCAACAATGGCCGTCTTCCCGACGCCGGGCTCTCCAATGAGGCAGGGATTGTTCTTTCCCCGACGGGAAAGGATTTCAATGACCCTTTGTATTTCCTGTTTTCTCCCGATGACAGGATCCAGCTTGCCTTCCCGGCAGAGCTTCGAAAGGTCCCTCGAATACTGGTCCACAATAGAAGGCCGGTCAGGCCTGCCCTGGGTTCTGGCCTTTCTGGCGGATTCTTCCTGATATGTCCCACCGCTCTTACCCATGGAGGTAAGTATAGCCCCGTACAGTTTCTGCAGATTCACATTCATGGAAGTGAGCAGACGGGTAGCTGCGCAGTCAGGCATCTTCAGCATGGCGAGAGCAATGTGCTCAGTCCCTACGGAATCGAGGTGGGAAAGGGCAGCTTCGTCTTCGGCATTCCTGAGAAGCTGCTGGGCCTTGGGAGTAAGGCCGCTTCTTTCCATCAGGGCAACATTGGACTCTGGCGCCACGAGCTCGTCGATAAGCTTTAATACATTCTCCTCCGTCACACCCTCCCGGGCAAAAACCTTGGCTGCCAGGGAGTCCTTAACCCGAAGGAGACCAAGGAGGAGGTGCTCCGTCCCTGTATAGTTGTGTTTCAGGCGTTTAGAAATTCTTTTCGCCCCGTCTACAGCTTTTTTTGCCTGTACCGTATAGTTCATTTTCCTGCGGTTCTTCTTTCCTGTACCCGCACTATGTATTCTATGCGAGCGCCATTACTGTATTACAATATCACAAAACATATCAAAGGTCATTTAAATCCATGACGTCTATGTTGTTTCCACCATCGCTGCTGCCGTCTCCGGAGCCGGAATCAGGACCATCGCCTTTTTTCCCGCCCTTCTTGTCCTTGACAGTGCCAGCCGTCTTGCTGGCGGAAAGGGGAGGCGTGGCAATGGGCTCTGCCCCATAGAAAAGCTCGTCTGTGGAAGGCATCTTGCCGGTCTTTCCGTTGTAGAAGTTCTTCCGTGCCCAATATAATGCGCTGCGGCTGTCTTCTGCAGGATCGGCCACCGGAATATCCGCAGGAGCGTTTTCCGTCTTCTGTCCGGAAACTGCATCTGCTTTTGCCGCCTCTCCTTCCGTCTTCAGTTCTTCCTGCTTCATCTCTTTTGATATTTCTTCAGACGTAGGCATGAATGTCGTCACGTCATCCGTCTCCTCCGGAGCAGAGGCCTGGCCCGAAAGATCAATGGTCTTTTCGGAAACAAGGTTTTTTCCAGCAGATTTGCCGTCAGTACCTTCAACAACTGTCTGCTTCTTTTCCTTTTTCCGGAGTTTTTTCTCAGGCTCTTCAACAGGAGGCAGATCGTCAGCCGCAGCGGAAGCCAGTTCCTCCTCATCGCTCTTCTGCTTCTTCGGAAGCAGGTTAATGACAATAAGCAAAACCACAAGGACGATGACGACGATCAGAATTGTCTTCACCAGCCGAATCGTCTTTGTCGAAGTGCCCTCCGTCCCGCCGATATCCGTTCCTGTCGTATCCGTGTTCTGGGAAGAAACATCTGATACCGCGTCCGCGCTCAGCTTGTCGAGGAGGGCTGTGTCCGCTGTCTGGATGGTGCCGTCCGCAGCGCTATAAACGAACCAGCCAATTGTCCCGCTTTCATCCATGCCGTATATATAGTAGAAGCCCTCCCCGGAGCCTTCAAGCACGTAGGCCCTTTCAATCGTCACAGGGCCTGCGGCCGCCGTATATTCAAAGGAAGTCTGCGTAAGAATATTCGAAAAAGAATTCTCCCCGGGATCCATTGCAATGACATAGGAAGCTGTGCTGCCGACCAGCTCCATCGGAAGCAACACTGTTCCCGTAGCCGAATCGTAAAGGAAGAAGGAACCGGTATCCGCCATGGTCCCATCGGCCGATACCTCCTTCATGTAGATGAGATTGACCACTCCATTGGTCAGTTCATTAAAGGTCTTGCTGCCGATGGTCATCTGTACCTTGGAAAAGCCGGTCGGAATCTGGCTGTCACTATAGCGCTCGCTTACAGCGTAGTAAACCCCATTGTACTCGAGGTCCGCCTTTTCCGGCATGGCAGGCGCCGAATCTGCAGTGGCATTCGGATCTGCTGTCGCTTCGCCTGCTGCATTGTCTGCGTTTGCCGTATTGGTCGGAGCTTCCGCAGGTGTTTCTGTCGGTTTTTCGGCAGGTGTCTCCATAGGAGTCTCAGCAGGCGTTTCGACCGGAGTCTCTGCGGGTATTTCCGCAGGTGCTTGTCCTGCCACTGTCAGAGATGCCGAGCAGCCTGTAACAGAGCCGTCCGGAGAAGAGACAATGAAATCCGCCTTTCCGGCTGCAGAAGCCTGGAAGGTAAAAGTCAGGGTCGTGGCCGTGAAGGTGACGGAATTGCCGGTCGTACTGGCCCCTTTCGAATCCGTCAGAGTGACGTAGCTCGAAGAATACTTAAGGGTCATATTGGCCCGGCCGCTGGCCGTGACCGTAACCGTAAAGCTGTCGCCGACCGTGACATTGCTTTTCGAAAAGGCCAGCTGGCTCGTCCCGGCAGCAAAGGCCGTCGTTACGGTTCCGAAGAGTATGGCCGCTGCAAAAATCGCGGCAGAGAAAAGCGCGGAAAATTTTTTCATACGTCCTGCCTTATATCAGTCATGAATATTGAAACCAACTATATTTCTGCCGGCGGTCAGAAGTGAAAACGCCGGGTCATCTCAGTCCTGGCCGCCCGGCCCCCGATAATCAGGGTCCCTAGGAAGAGGATTATGGACATGAGAAAGGCAACCTCACTGACTGCCGTACTTGTAACTACATTCGTTGCAAGCAGAATCATCTGTAATACGCCGAATCCGATCATGGCTATTTCGAACGCCATATAGGACTGAAAATCACGGTGGTCCACAATCATCAGAATGACCAGGACCGAATCAATCAGAATGATGGCCGCCGGAAAAACATAATTGATGGACCAGCGGGAGAATCCGAAGACCGCATCTATGACCACCATGTAGACAAAGCCCCAGAATACAGTCAAAGCTATCTTCGTAAAAACCTGATAGCGCTCATTCGCAAAACGGCAAAAGGTAAAAAAGAGGTAAAAAACCGCATAGACAACAATGATCGACCAGAGGGGCTTTTTCGCATATGTAATGTTCAAAAATACGGTAATCACACTGACTGCCGCTGCGATAAAGAAGAGGATCCTCTTCAGGAGAGAAAAACGGTGCAAAGTCGTAATCACGTCCGGATATTCGTTGTAACGGACAAAATCCGTATCAGCTGATGACTTGTCCAGTACGCCCCGACAGAGGGGGCAGTATTCCGTATCATCGAGGACTTCCACCCCGCAATGGCTGCAGCGCCTAGTCATAGTAGACTCCATTCGTCTCAATCTTCACATCTGCCCCGTCGGAAGCAATCTGCCGGAAGATTCCCTCCTGTACGGAAGTATCCCGGTAGGCGGAGACAATCGTATACATCAGGGTATCGTTGAAGGAGGCAATGGTCCCCTTCATCCGCTGTCCCGTCGAGAAGGGCAGGAAACAGTAGAAAAGGCGGATATAAGGCCTGTAGTCCTCGTCCACCTTCATATTGCCGATATTCGTGATTGTCGTCGTCGTGGACTTGGCCGCCATATTGTAGAAGAACTTCATGCCGCCGTTCTTAAGGGGCAGGGGAACTACCCGGGCAATCAGGTGCTCGGAATTCGAAACGGCGAAGGAGAATGTCTTCTCAAGGTTCTCTTTCGTAATTGCCTTCTTCAGACTCTCCCGGATGATTTCCGCCACCTCAGCAAATGTATAGTCATCCTTCTCCGGAACGAACTCGGCTATGGCCATGCAGAAGAAGTTCTTCGTCGTAATCGAATCGAAATAAGGGCGAAGGTTCACGGGAACCGCCACCCGGACCGGACGCTTCTTTGTCACGCCCCGGGGATTGGCCTTGTAGGTCGCATAGACGAAAGCCGAAACCAGGTATTCATTAATAGTCAGATTGTACTTTTCCCGGGCAAGTTTCTTGAGCTCGGCAACAGACATGATGCCGTGGGTGACCCCGAAGCCCCGGTAGGGAAGCCGTTCTCCATGAAAAAGAAAGGCCCGGTCCAGACGGTAGGCATTCTTCTGCCCTTTTTTGAAGTTTTTGAGGAAGGAGTCCTCCCGGTCCATGGATGTTTCCGGAGAAAAGCCGTCGCCCAGCTTCTGCTCCAGCTCCGGATGGGCAAGGCGCAGGTACTGATAAGTCAACTCCCGAAGAAAGTTGATGCCGCCGGTGCCATCGGCAATGACATGAAATGCCTCGAAATTGATTCTCTTGCCGTAATAGGTCACCCGGAACATGTAGCCATTGTTCGTATTCGGGTGAATAAATCTGCAGGGGTAGGTATTCTCTTCCACAACCCTCGGGGCGGGCTTATCGATTTCCTCGAGATAGTACCAAAAGAAACCGCTTCTAAGGCGCAGATTAAAGCCCGGCATGCGAACAGTCAGCCGGTCCACGGCCTCCTGGAGAAAGTTGGGATTTACGTCTTCATTCAATACGACAGAAATCCTATAGGTATTCGTCATTTCCTCTCCGGCGATGACGGGGAAAATATTTGCTGTATTATCAAGTTTCTCCCAGTGCAGATATTCTTTCTTCCGCGGCCGGGGAGCCTTCTTCTTCACATTCATACCTGAAATTTTAAAGCAACCTATACCTTTTTTCAACTGATTTAAACGGCAAGCGGGATGCGCAGGAGGATAAAAAGCAGTAGTGACAGGACGGACGCAGTTTTTGAAAGGGTACAGACCCGACGGATGTCACCGTTATCTATGGACCGGTCCGAATCACCCAGGCGGGGCTTCTCCACCGGCTTTCCAAAATAGGAGGCGGGACCTCCAAGCTCTATGTGCAGTGCCCCGGCGCAGACAGCCTCGCAGCAGGCGGAATTGGGGCTTTCTGACTTTCTGCCGTCCCTGTGGTATATTCGGCGCGCATTCTTCCCATCGGAAAATTTTAAAAAAACGGCTGCCAGAATCATGCTCCAGGCGGAAATCCGCTCAGGAATGAAGGCAAGGGCATCGTCACATTTTGCTGCTGCCCGGCCGAAAAAAAGGTAGCGGTCGTTTTTGTACCCGATCATGGAATCCATGGTGGAGACGGCCTTATATGCCCAGCCCCCGACGGGCCCGAACAGGGCCAGATAAAATAGGGGAATGATGCAGCCGTCCGCCGTGTTCTCCGCCACAGTCTCTATGTCCGCCCGGGCGATACCAGCTGCATCCAGATGCTCCGTATCCCGGCCCACAAGCATGGAAATCCGGCGGCGGGCAGTTTCAATGTCTCCGACCTCCAGTCTCTCTTCTACCCCCAATGCCGCTTTGGAAAGGCTCTTCACGGAAAGTATACGAAAGCACATCCAGGATTCAACAGCAAAGAAAAACCAGAAGTTTATCATAAAGCAGAACCAAAGAACAAGTCCGGCCGCTGCCCCGGTCAGAACTGTCACGGCTATTGCCGTAAAAATCCCTGCGGCAAAGCGCTTCCGATCGGAAGATGTTTCTCTGTTCAGATATAAATCAAAAAAAGTAATAATTTTCCCGATCAAACGGACCGGGTGATAGAGGCGCTCCGGGTCCCCGAGTACGGCATCAAGAAGAAAACCCAGAAGGAGGGACAGGGCTATATGATTTGTTTGAAAGAATGAAAGGATCATGAGAATAATGTAAAATAGAAAATTTGGAACATGTCATGCTCCTCTGCCAAAATCTTTAAGAAACGTGAGCCGTCCGGCTGAATCCATGGAGAAAGTCATTCCCTCCCCCGGCGACACGTGCCAGTCAAAGTAGTTCCGGACCGGCACAGCTGTCTCCGAGGCAATAGCCATGAGGCTTCCGCTGTTTACAATGATGGCCGCTGTGATGTCACTGGCTGAGACCCGGAGAAAGACTGAGAGAAATGCCTGCCAGGCTCCCATTGTTCTCTTTACAAATGCTGCCCTGTCTTCCCCGCCCGGAAAAGGAGTCTTTCCGCCGGAATCGATGTAAGCCTGGAAGTCAGGATCGCCATCAAGGTCTCTGAAATTCTTTCCCTCGAACTCCCCGAAGTCCATTTCCGTGAGACCGGGAATCAGGGCAGGCTTTTGCTCCGCATAGATGAGCTCCGCCGTCTCTCTGCAACGCAGCATGGGGCCGGAGAAGACCGTGTCGACTTCCGGATAGAGGCCCGCAGCCGCATTCTGAAGAAGAAGCTTCCGGCCCTCCTCAGAAAGACACGCGTCGGTCCTGGCACCCACATAGCGGCTCTCAAAGTTTCCTTCCGTAAATCCGTGACGGATGAAGGTGATTGTCCGCATACCCGGCCTCCTTTTCCGTGTTTACCTATTTTGACAGTAAGCAGCTGCAATCTATGCAGACAATACTGCGCAGCTGTTCTCTCACTTGATTTTCAGCCCATAGCCGCAGATGACCCGGTAGAAGGATTCGGAGCGCCGGGCCAGGTCACAAAGCAGACGGCCTGTGGTCTCCCGCCATTCCTCTTCGAAATTGTCCATGGGAATGACACCGCCTCCGATTTCATCGGAAATAATGACAGCCTTCGGACAGACTGTCAGGTACTCTTCCATCCATTCTGCCGGTTTCTTCCCCTCTGAAAGCAGGCGCTTCACGAGAGATTCGAAATGAGTAAGCACTGGACAAGACATGAGTTCAGCAGGTTCGGACGTCCGCCCGTCTCCGATATTTTCTTTTTTGATTTCCGGGAACAGGGACTTTGCGAAATCCACTTTTCCCTGGCTCCGGCCGCCGACAATCAGTACCATAAAAATACCTTTCCGGACATGGTGAAGTTTTTCCCGCCTCCGGTTTTATATTAGTATTGCAGACCTCAAAGGAGGCTGAAAATCTGAGTGAAGACGGCTGCTGTGAATACTGTCACAAGCTCCGACATGGAGGAGAGAAAACCACAGGTATCGCCCGTGATGCCGCCCATGTTTTTTTTCACGGTCCGGCGGAAAAAGAGGATGAGCAGGAGGTTGAAAAGCAGGGCAAATCCCCCGGTCCAGCGGCCAAAGCCGATCATAAGGACAGCTGTCACCACAGCTTCACATGTCAGGGTGTCCCGTACATTTTTCCGGTCGGAATATTTCTGAAATGTATATGCAAGGCCTGTTCCACGCGCGGATTCAGAAGTGACCAGGGACAGTCCGCTCATGGTCCGGGACAGGACAAATCCCAAAGATATCGTAGCGAAGGCTTCAACCGACAGGGCCTTCTGCCCCGTGTAGCAGGCGGAAAAAGAGCCGGCCAGGAGGAGGAAGTAGATAACTGCCCCCATGACGCCTAAGCCCCCCACATGGGGGTCCTGCATAATGAGGAGGCGCTTATCCTTCTCCCTGTGGGAAAGCATGGCATCCACCGTATCGATGAAGCCGTCGATATGGATGCCGCCGGACAGGAGCACCGGCAAAACTGCGAAAACTGCCGGCAGAAAAAAGTTCCCCGGTCCGAGACCGAAATGAAAAGTCAGGGCAAAGAGGGAGTATGTAATCGCCCCGATTAAGGCACCGACCAGAGGAAAGAAGTCCATTACATACTTCATGTCCTCTTCCTTCCACTTGAAGTCCTTTACCGGAATGCTCGAATACATGGAAAAAGCTATTTTCAGAGACCTGCCCAGCTTATTCATCGTCATGAGGAGCCTCCTCGACTCGATATTTCTACCGGATAAGAATACACCACTTCGACCACCCTGTCACATAGCGCGGCCAGACGGCAGTTGAGAGCCCCCAGAGCACGGATATAAGAAGCTGTCAGCGAATCGTACACCCTCCCGTCTGAAAAGACTTCGTCCGTCACAATTACAGCATTTGCAGCCGCCCGCATAAGTGCGTGGATTCCCGAAAAAGCTCTTTCACCGGCAGAAGACTCCCACTCTCCTGCTGCCTCAGGAACCCGGTTAGAAGCCGCAGGAAACATCTCATTTGAAAGCAGCATACCGGCCCCCTCAATCAGGATGGAACAGCCGGATACTTCTTTCGCAAGGGTACCCAGATCAACAGGCTTTTCCAGCGTGATAAAGCCTTTGCCTTCCCTTAAGGCCCGGTGGCGGGCAATTCTTTTTTTTGCTGCTGAAGAGTCGTTTCGCATGCAGGCGATATAAATTCTCTCCCCCTCTCCCGCCAGGGATAAAAGCAGATTTTCCGCATAGGCAGACTTGCCGGAAGCCGCCCCACCCGTTACCAGAACATTCATGCCTTCTGTCTCGCTATGGTCAAAAATGCATCGTCAGAATAATGGAGTCCTCAAATCTTCCGACCCGCCGCCTCATAGATAATGGCGTTCATGATGGCAGCAGCCACAGAAGAGCCGCCCTTCCGGCCCATGGCCAGAATAGCGGGAATACCTGCCTTCCGGCAGACACGAGTCGCATATTCCTTGCTTTCTTCCACATTGACAAAGCCCACCGGAACCCCAATGACAAGAGAAGGGACAAAAGCCTCCTCTTCAATCATACGGGCCACCGTAATCAGAGCGGTCGGAGCATTCCCTATGACTAGAATAGGGGCAAGAAAATCTCTTGCCGCCTTCTCCATAGCAATCTCCGCCCGGGTCGTCCCCTGCTCATGAGCCTGAGATGCCACCTCCGGATCTGCCATGAAGCAGGAAACCGTCCCTCCGTATGCACTGAGGGAGGCCGCATGAATCCCTGCCTTTGCCATATTTGTATCCGTCACTATGGGACTTCCTGCCTTCACGGCAGTCATGCCGGCCGCCACCGGCGAATTCAAAAAAGAAAGATTCTCCGCATAGTCGAAGTCGGCGCTGGCATGGATGGCCCGTTTCACAACCGGAAGGTTCTCTTCCGGAATCTTCAGCTGCATCCGCTCAAGCTCTGCTCCGATTATCTCCATGCTGCACCGCTCAATGGCGGCCGGGTTCCGAATGATTTCCGGAATGCTTTCACTCATTATTTCCCTCTATATTACAAAATCCGGCAGCGCAGATTAGCCCTTGTCACAGGCCTATAATCTGCCGTATCGCCTTCATATCCACACTCTGTTCGAGAGTATCCGCCAGGAGATCAAAGTCCTTTTCCTCCCGTTCCCGCCGGCTTTCAACAGGAACTGTTTTGGGAATTGCTTTTCCCCGGGCTGCTGCAAGGTCTTTAAGAAAAGTTCGAAGGAAGGACGCTGTATCAAAAATGCCATGAATATATGTGCCACAAATATTTCCGTTGACTGCCCCTTCCGGCACCATATTTTCCAAAACAGAACTGGAACTTCCTGTCAAACGCTGAGCCGAAACATTTCCACCATCATGCCTAAGGTAGTTCATGGGCGGGTCTGGACCCTCCGTCATTCCGGCATGAATCTGATAGCCTGCTATTTCCGGTCCGTCCCCCGGGGTTGCGTACCAGCCCCGGCACTGCAGCAGGCTCTTTTCCTCTGAAAAGACTGTCCGTGTGTGAAGAAGCCCCAGACCTTCTTCCTCTCCGCCTCCGTCATTTCCGGTCGGGTCGGAAAGGCTCTGTCCCAGCATCTGATAGCCCCCGCAAAGCCCGAAGACCCGGCCGCCTGCTCTGGCAAAGCCGATAATCTTTTCTGCCAACCCCCTCCCCTTCAGCCATCTGAGATCTTCCATGGTGGTCTTCGTTCCTGGCAGGATGATAAGGTCTGGAGTCCCCAGATTCTCTGCATTCTCCACATAACGGACAGATGAAATAAACGGAATGGTCAGGGGAATGAAATCCGTGAAATTTGAAATATGGGGCAGACGGATGACCGCGATATCGAGAATGGCGCTTCCCGACCCTTTCCTCTCATGCAGACGCTCCGCCAGGGAATCCTCGTCATCAAGTTCTATGTCCGCATAGGGCACCACACCGAGAAGAGGCACTCCCGTACGCTCAAAAAGCAGTTCAGGTCCCGGAGCCAGGAGGGTAGGGTCTCCCCGGAACTTATTAAAGAGAAAGCCTTTGACCCGGTCCTTTTCTTCAGGCCGCAGCCATTCATAGGTCCCCAGACACTGGGCAAAAGCCCCTCCCCGGTCGATGTCGGCTGCAAGGAGAACCGGAGCATCAATCGCCTCTGCCAGCCCCATATTCACAATGTCGTTGTGGCAGACATTCAGGTTGATTTCCGCAGGGCTTCCGGCCCCTTCGATGATGATAACGTCGTTATCTGCCGAGAGACTCTCGAAACAGGAAACAATATCCGGCAGGAAATCCCCCCGCTTCTCAAAGTATTCTTTTGTACTATATGAACCGATGGCGTGTCCCCGGAAAATAACCTGACTCTTCCTATCCCCCTCTGGTTTCAGCAGAATCGGGTTCATGCGGACATCAGGTTCTTTACGGGCCGCCCTGGCCTGCATAATCTGGGCCCGGCCCATCTCGAGTCCCTCTGCCGTCACCCCGGAATTTAAGGCCATGTTCTGGCTCTTAAAAGGTGCGCACTTTAAGCCTTCCCTGGCAAAAAGCCGCAGGAAACCAGCCGTAAGAGCCGACTTTCCCGTCCCGGACATGGTCCCCTGTATCATGAGTTTTTTTGCTCTTTTTGCCATTCTTTAGCTCCGGCTCAACTATTTCATGATTAATGTAAAGCCACTGATCAGAAACCTACCCCTTGAATTTGTCTCAGCGCCGAAAGAAGGGTCTGATTGTCTTCCGGCTTCCGTACTGTCACCCGGTACCAGTACATATCCGCTTTGCCGCCCTCTCCAGAGGCCGAAGACACTGCGAGATTCCGAATGCCCACCTCGTTGTTCAGATCCCTCACCATGATTCCTTCTCGAGAAAGAGGCTCAGCGAGTTCCTTATTCGAGCCGAACATGAGAAAATTCGCATCGGAGGGTATGACCTTAAACCCCAGATTGATTAGCTCCCGGATTATCTTTTCCCGCTCGCGGGTGATGAGTTCCACAGCCTCTTTTAGATAGTCCTGCTCGGAAAGGGCTGCAATACCTGCCACCTGGGCCGGCCGGGAAACCGACCAGGTCGGACCGCTCTCCCGCATTTTCCCCATCAACTCTGTATCCGCACTAAAACCATACCCCAGACGCATTCCGGCCATTGCATGGGACTTTGTGAAAGCCCCGAGGATAAAGACATTCGGATATTCCTTGAGAAAGTCCGGATAAGAAAGGTCCGATATGCCTGTCAGGGGGAGAAAGCAGGCGTCAATGAAGACCCGGACATTCCGGTCCCGGGCGACCTTTAAAGTCTCCCAGAAAAGGGGCTCCTCTATAAGGCGCCCTGTAGGATTATTGGGGTTGATGAGGACCAGGCAATCTATCTTTCCGCTGACCTCCGGCACCGGAAGATGAAGTTCTTCTCCGGCAAAAAGGCCGGCCCCCGTAGCAGAACCGTCCAGAATATCGATGACATTGTCTTTCAGAACAAAGCCGTCTTCCTCCCGCAGAGGGAGGTATATGCAATGGCCCCCGGCCGAATGAACCGCGCCCGGATATTCTGAAAATGTCGGAACCGGAAGCAGCACCTGGGAAAGACCGATGGCCCGGAAATAGCGGAAAATAAGGTCGGAAGCCCCGTTCCCGCAGAGAACTTCTTCCGACCTGATTCCGTATTTTTTTGCCAGAGCAGCCGTCAGCTCCCGGCAGTCGGGATCCGGGTAGCGGGCCTCCATTGCCGCCTCGCAGAAAGCATTTACAACGGATTCCGGAATGCCCAGGGGATTCAGATTGATGGAAAAATCCAGAGGCTCTTTTCCGGTTGCGGCAACAAATCCTTCCCGGTCACCACCGTGCTTAATTGTATTTTTCATAGCTTTTGATCTTCCCTTCCGAAAATGTATAGGAGTCTTTATACACGGCCTCTGCCATGAACAGAAGCGGCATGGCGGCTACGGCCCCCGTGGCCTCGCCCAAATGCATGCCGGCTGTAATCAGGGGCTTCTTTCCCAATGTCTCCAGAATGTCAGCAGCAAGTGGCTCTGAAGAGACGTGACTTGCAATCATGGCCTTGGCCGAATTTTTATTAAACGCATATGCCAAAAGGGCGGCCGTGGAAGAAATGATGCCGTCGATCAGGACGGGTACTCTGCATTTCGCTCCACCCAGATAGAGTCCGCACATGCCGCCGATATCGAAGCCCCCGACCTTGGAGAGAATATCCAGGGGGTCCAAGGGATCCGGACGGTTGAGGGCCACCGCATCCGCCACTACCTGCACCTTGCGCTTCAGGATATCGTCAGAAAGTCCGGCTCCCCGCCCCGTAACTGCATCCGCAGGCCGGTTCAGAAGGACCGAAAGGACAGCAGCCGCCGTGGTTGTATTACCAATTCCCATTTCTCCGGCACCCAGAAGGCGGTAAGCACTTACATTCCCCGGGAGTTTGTCATAGTTTCCGGCAAACTCGCCTGACTCTCCATCTGCAAACCCGCCCGTATTTCCGCAGAAGAGCCCTGCAAGCTCAATTCCTGCATTGACCGCAGCTGCCGCCTGCTCCCGACTCATGGCAGGACCCTGCCGGATATTATACGTCCCATTTCCTATTCTTCGGCTAATCAGATGGTTTGTTCCCTCTTCCGGGGAGAAATCCCGGATTCCCATGTCAACAGCTGCCACGGATACACCTGCGCTTTTCGCCATCCGGCAGACAGAAGTCCGGTCATGAATAATATTTTTTGCCACGATTCCCGTGACACTGGCATCTGTCTGGGAAATGCCCTCTCCGACGACCCCGTTGTCACTGCAGAAAACCAGGGCCGCCGCAGGATGCAGATAGATGTCAACACTTCCCGTCAATGCGGCAATGTCACATATATCGGCCTCCAAGAGACCGAGGCCGTCCAGGGGGTGGGCCAGAGAAGCCCAGTGCACACGGGCAGACGCACGAACGGATTCATCCGGAGGAGAAATTTCTGAAATGTAGTTTTGTAATTTTCTTTCTTCGGGACCCATTTGTTACCCCAGTCTATACACCTCTGCAGCCTTCATGAAGCGCTCCGCAACGTATTTACAGCCCGGAAAGTAGAAGTGGGGATAGGCGCAGTAAAAGGTCGGGGAAACATAGCCTTCCTGCCAGGTCCGACCGTCAGCCTTAGTAAGGGTAAATGCACTGCCGCAGTTTCCTTCGTCCACATCATAGTGGTGGAAGGAATGGACATGGATAGTGTCACCTGTAGAGAATAGCAGGGAATCGGTTCCGGCTTCCATCTCTGCATAGCCGAAGCGGACCAGGCCTTTCTGCTTCCGCACTGTCCCGCCGAAGACACCGGCCATGGGATAGAGATTCCCATCCGCCCCTTCAAGAAATTTCTGAAGGTAGGAGTAGCCTCCGCACTCGGCAATAGTAGGAAGGCCGCCTCCTATTGCTTCGAGAACCTCCTCCTTCATGGTAAAGTTCTCAGAAAGCTCCTTCGCAAAAAGCTCCGGATACCCGCCCGGCAGGTAGAGCCCGGAAATATCTGCCGGAAGATGCTCATTTCCTATCGGTGAGAAAAATACGAGCTCTGCCCCCATGTCCTTTAAGATATCCAGATTCTCCTCATAGATGAAGGAGAAGGCCCTGTCCCGGGCCACGGCGATGCGTGGACCGGAAGAAAAGACAGCATTGTCAACAGAATTATTGGAAACTGCAGAGGCAAAAGCAGTTTTCGATGCATTATTTAAAACTGCAGATCTTCCTCTGTTTTCAGCAGCTTCACTCCCCTCTTTTTTTCCGACTGCCTGAAGAATGGCGTCCAAAGAGACGGTCTTCTCTGCAATGTCGGTCAGAGCTTCCACTTTGCCTGCAAGGTCAGCAATTTCATCGGCCCCGATCAGGCCTAAATGGCGCGAAGGAAAGGCGGCTTCATCCGTCACAGGCAGATAGCCGACAGGAAGCACATTCGTTTCCGAAAAAATGACCGGAGCTATATTCGAATAAGCCTTCTCCGAGCACCGGTTCAGCAGAACCATGGTAATACCGCTGTCCGGGCGGAAGTCCTTCATACCCTTAATCTGAGCCACGAGAGAATAGGCCGCTCCCTTCGCATCCACTACCAGGAGAACCGGGAGGGATAGACTCTTTGCAAGCTCATAGGCACTGGCCCGCGTCCCGGCCCCTGTCACCCCGTCATAGAAGCCCATGGCCCCTTCAACAACGGCACTTCCGCGGCCCTCGCCATAGCGGGAAAAGACGCCCGCTGCCTCTTCTTTCGTTGAAAGAAAAATGTCAAGATTATGGGAGGACAGGCCCAGGACTGCCCGGTGATAGGCCGGATCTATGTAGTCCGGGCCCGCTTTAAAGGCTGCTGGAGCATAGCCGTGCCTCTTCAAAAGAGAAAGAAGAGCCATGGTGACTACTGTCTTCCCGCTGCCTGAGGCTGGGGCAGAGATTAAGAAAGAAGCAGGCATCATTCCCGTCCTCCCGCAATGAAAAGGGTGACCGGATTCTGCCCTCTAATCATGTGATAGGCACCGACTTCTTTTGTCTCTGAAACATCAATGGTCACGGTGTCAAACACGATATTCTTTTCTGCAAAAATCTCCCGGGCCTCGGAGATGGTTTCAATGGTCACAGCGGAAATCACTATCCTGGCCTCAGGATTTGCCTGCAGGACAGAGCTGGCAATGAGCGGAAGATATCCGTTTGAGCCGCCGATGAAAACACAGTCAGGAGCCGGCAAGCCCGAAAGGACCTCCGGAGCCGCGCCGGAAATGATTTCCATATTAAAGGCGTGAAACTTCAAGCGGTTTTCCCGGACCAATTCCGCCCTCTCCGACTCACACTCAACAGAAAAGACTATGCCCGTCGGATTAAGCAGGGCCGCTTCAATGGAAACGGAACCTGTCCCGGCTCCGATATCCCAGAAAACATCACCGGGCTGCATGGAAAGGGCAGAAAGAATGGCGCTGCGGACAAAGCGCTTTGTCATGGGAACTCCCTCTTCCCGGATGAACTCCCCGTCGGGCAGGCCGACCGCCGCCATTTGCGTGACCGAAGCGGCTTCCGAAAAGACCACTGAGAGCGGAGAAAATTCCCTCTCTTCCGCTTCGGCTGCAGTTCCTGAAAAGAGTTTTTGTTCCGGGATTCCAAGGTTTTCTCCGATATGAATAATGAGGTCCGGACAGCCGGCCTCCGCAATACACTTGCAGATAAGCGCCGGGTTGGCATAGGAATCCGTCAGGAAAAAGCAGGGCTGTCCGCTCATGAGTCCGGCAGTCACAGCCCGCTTCAACGACCACATGTCGCGTACACGCCCGTGCAATGAAATCGCTTTCACAGCCTCATAGGAAAGTCCGAAAGCAGCCGCTGCCATAGAAAGGCTGGAGTGGCCTGGAATGACCTCATAGTCGATTTTTGAATCATTCAGTAATAATATAAGGCGCTTCGCCCCGGAGAAAAATCCGGTGTCGCCGGAATAGAGGACGGCAATCTGCTCCTCTCCTGATTCCCTAATTGCCGCGAGGATTTCCGTAGCAGCCGTCAGCGCCTTCGTGCCGAAGCGCTTGGGATGGATATTATTTAGGAGCCGCTCAGCCCCGATGACAAGCCCCGCAGAATCGATAATGTCCAGAGTTGACTGAACAAGTCCATTGCGAGTACCTGCAGAGCAGCCGATGAGATAAACCTTCATTTGCACCTCTCTATGACTTCATCATACAAAAGGCCGCCCTCTTCTTCCGGACGGGTGATAAGAACCATGGGGATTTCGCAGTTCTCGCAGGCGGCGGCTTTTTCATAAAAGCCGCCCTCCGCACCCCCGTCCTTGGTCACGAGCCAGGAAATTCGAAAAGCCCGGATCAGGAACTCATTGAAGGTCCGGGAAAAGGGCCCCGTCATGGCTATGATGTGGCGGCTGTCGATACCGGCGGCTTCTGCCATCTCTATGGCAGGCACGGTAGGCAAAATGCGGACATAGATCCGATTCCTGGGAATCGCCCCAAAAAAAGAAAGTTCTTTGGAGCCGGTGGTCAGAAGGATGTTTCCTTCTCTCCCGGCCAAATATTCCGCAGCCTCTGTAGCAGATTTCACCTTCACTGTCCCGAAGGGAGCCACGCTTGCCGGCCGTTTCAAACGGAGAAGCTGCTTTCCGGCCTCTCCTGCTGCCGAGCGGATTTCCCGGCTGACCTCCGCCGCATAAGGGTGGGTGGCATCGATGACCAGATCAAAACCTCTTATCAGGACAGCCATCTCAGCCGCAGTCTTTCTCCCATAGATAGTCATTATTTCCGGATGCTCCTGTTCCTCAAAGGCCTTCCCAGTGGCGCTGGCGACGGAGACCGTAACGCAATGCCCCATTTCGGAAAGGTCGTAGGAAAGCCGTCTGCCGTCTGAGGTTCCGGAAAATATCAGTACTTTCATAATAATTCGCTTCAGGAGATCACTTTTGCTGTATTTCTTTCAATTTTATCCTTCATACCCGCGGGGGGTAATCATCTGCACCCCGTCCAGGTAAGTCTGAGAATTTCCTATGAAGACAGTGCTAACCATACCGCATTCCTCATAGGGAATGCCGTCCAGACAGGAAAGGATAATCGTAGGCTCCTCCCGGCCGAC
>JAZASQ010000022.1:0-21225 GCA_036343235.1 Lachnospiraceae bacterium | reverse complement strand
CCGAATTTCCCGATCAGCCTGACTTCCGGCTCCAGACGGACGCCGGAGGTCTCATACACCTTTTCCTGCACATGGGTGATGACAGCGAAAATATCCGAAGCGGAAGCCTTTCCCGTATTTACAACAAAGCCCGCATGCTTCGTGGAAACCATCGCATCACCGACCGCATACCCCATGAGACCGGCCTCCTGGATGAGCTGCCCGGCGAAATGGCCCTCAGGGCGCTTAAATGTGGAACCGGCTGAAGGATACTCAAGGGGCTGCTTCTCCCGCCGGCGGGCATTTAAATCCTGCATCTTCGCTGCAATCTCTCCCGTATCTCCCGGAGTCAGAGCAAAGGAAGCCGAAACCACGACCTCACCTTTCGCCTTGTCGGAAAAGATGCTGTGACGGTAAGAAAGCTCCAGTTCCTTCGCGGAATAGGACTTCTTTTCTCCGGACAGGGTTAAGGCCGTGACACCTAGTATTACATCCTTTAACTCTCCCCCGTAGGCTCCGGCATTCATGAAGACGCCGCCGCCCACGGAGCCCGGGATGCCGGAGGCAAACTCAAGGCCGGTCAGGGAATTATCCAGAGCCGCCTTTGCAAGAGAGGAAAGGTGCGCCCCTGCTTCTGCCCGAATCTCTGCCCCCTCTGCCGCAATGCGGGACATATTTTTCCCGATTCCGATGACAAGGCCGTCAAAGCCGGCATCGGAAAAGAGGACATTGGAGCCGTTGCCCAAAATGAAGTAAGGAATTTTCTCCGCTGATACAAAAGAAAGAAGCGCCGCAAGCTCTTCCCCTGTCGGCTCTGCAAAGCAGGCAGCCTCTCCCCCGGACCGGAATGTCGTGTGGGCACTCATAGGCTCGTCAGCAGAAACAGCCGCAGCCCTCTTTTTGATTTCCCTGATTATCACTTCATCCATAAAAAACTCTCTATACTTTCCGTCCGGCAGAAACTGCGAAGGGCGCCGGCCTTAGGCCGACGCCCGAAGTGACTGCTTACGCATTTTTGAGGAAGGCCATATAGCCCCTGTAGGCCTCGTAGATATCGACCTTGCTGGTAATCTCCCAGGGAGCGTGCATATTGAGGACGGCCACCCCCGAGTCGATAACATCCATGTCGTAATTGCCAAGGATGTAAGCGATGGTGCCACCGCCGCCCTGGTCCACCTTACCGAGCTCTGCAGTCTGGAAGGCCACATCGGCATCGTCGAAAATCTTCCGGACCTCGGAGACGTACTCCGCACCGGCATCGTTGCTGCCCGACTTGCCCCGGGCACCTGTATACTTGTTGAGCACAAGACCCCGGCCGAAGTAGGCGGAATTCTTCTTTTCCATCACATCAGGGTAGTTGGGATCAAAAGCTGCGCTGACATCACTTGAAAGGGCCTTTGAATTCGTAAGAGCCCGGCGGACCGCAAGCTCGCTCTCCTTCCCTTCCGTCAGATAGACAAGCTCTGCGACAGTATTTTCAAAGAAACGGGACTCCATGCCGGAAGCGCCGACAGAACCGATTTCCTCCTTGTCCACAAGGAGACAGGCAAGCGTCTTTTCCGGTATACCCTTGAAGTCCTTCATAGCCCGGTAGGAAGGATAGGCGCAGACCCGGTCGTCCTGCCCGTAGCCCATGATCATGCTGCGGTCGAAGCCGTAATCCCTGGCCTCTCCGGCAGGTACTACCTCGATTTCAGCCGAGAGGAAGTCCTCTTCTTCAATGCCGTACTTCTCTGTAATTATGGCCATTACATTCTTCTTCACGAGTTCCTTGGCAGACTCTGCCTTGGCCTTCTTCTTTTCAACGCCTGCAGCTTCGGCCATAGCCTCGGCAGTCTTCTCATCGAGGGGCCGGGAGCCGACAAGAACATTGAGGGCCTCGCCCTCTACAACGGTCGAGCCCTTCTTCTCCATCTGCTTTGCAGCAAGATGAATGAGGAGGTCGGAGACGCCGAAAACAGGATCAGAAAGGTCATCGCCAATGGAGACGGAAACGACCGAGCCGTCCTTCTTTGCAACGACACCATGCAGAGCCAGGGGAAGGGTCACCCACTGGTACTTCTTGATGCCCCCGTAATAATGGGTATCGAGAAGGGCCAGGTCCGTGTCCTCGTAGAGGGGGTTCTGCTTCAAGTCCATGCGGGGAGAATCGATATGGGCCCCGAGAATATTCATGCCTTCTGAAATAGGCTTCTTTCCGATGATGAAGAGGGCCAGGGCCTTGTCGTGGTTCAGAAGGTAGACCTTGTCCCCGGCCTTGAGGCTCTTCTTCTTTCCGATGAGAGTCTTCAGATTCCTGAAGCCGGAATCCGCGGCGAAAAATGAGGAACACTCCCGCTCGGTCTTGTGGGTGGAAATGAAGGTTCTGTATTCGTCACAGAACTGCATGAGTTTGTCATCGTCTTTGGAGCCTGCTTTATATTTCTTCCAGGCGTTCGGTCTTTCCATTTTCTTCTTCTTTCCAAATATACGTATTAGAGTTCCAAATATATGACTAATGTAAACCCCGAAGATTTACATTATTTTCATGAGAATCACTGGTCCTGAGGGTTCTGAGCTTTGGCGATATTGGACTCCACCCGGCGGTAGAGCTCGGCCGCAGCGTTATAACCCATCTTCTTCTGCCGGTGGTTGACGGCAGCCGTCTCGCAGATGACAGCCAGGTTCCGGCCGGGCCGGATGGGCAGGGAGTGGCAGACGACATTGATACCCAGGATATCCATGTATTCGTCCTCAAGGCCCAGGCGGTCGTACTCGGTCTCCCGGTGCCAGTCCTCAAGCTTGATGACGAAGTCGATCTTCTGATTGTCCTTGACGCACTCAACGCCGTAAAGGGACTTGACATCGATGATACCGATACCGCGGAGCTCTATGAGATGGCGCGTCACGGCGGGAGAAGATCCCATGAGGGTGGAATCATTGATGCGGCGGATCTCGACGACGTCGTCAGCCACAAGCCGGTGGCCCCGGCGGACAAGCTCGAGGGCGGCCTCGGACTTTCCTATGCCGCTCTCACCTGTAATCAGAAGGCCCTCGCCGTAGACATCAACAAGGACGCCGTGAATAGAGGTCGTAGGCGCAAGTTCATAGGAAAGGACATTGATGAGCTCGGCCATGAAAGAGGACGTGGCCTTGGGAGTTCCCAGGAAGGGGATGCCCCGGTCCCGGGCGATGGCCAGAAGGTCCTCCTCCGGTACAAAGTCCCTGCAGAAGATGATGCAGGGAATGTCGTAGGAAAGAAGTTTCCTGAATGTCTCCACCCTCTCTTCTTCTGTCTTCGTCGAAAGATAGGCCCATTCGACCATACCTATGAGCTGAATCCGGTCCGCCTCGAAGTGTTCATAGAAGCCGTTCAGCTGCAGGGCCGGTCTGTTGACGTCCGACAGACTGACTGAGCATTTCGCCAGGTCGATTTCCGGAGTGAAGTTCTTGAGCTGCAGTCTGTCTGCAATTTTTTTCAGCTGCGCCGCCTGTCCCATTCCCTGTTTCCTCCTTGGAACGAATCATAATAATGTAATGCAGAAAATTTTCCACTGCCGCTTGCGAACAGCGAAAATTACGCAATAAAGATAATGTAATCCCCGGGCGCCCGCTTGTCAATCCTTCCCGGAGACGGCATCTGCCGGCATTTCTCCCTGTCCGGAAGCGATACCGGCCTCTCCGGCAATGCCCTCCGGGTGAAAATACCGGTAGAGATTCTCTGCCGCCTCCCGGTTCATCTCCGGAATGGCCATGAAGTCTTCGACCGTCTTCTGCCCCATCTCTTCCGCCGAGGAAAATTCCCTCATCAGGGCCTTACGGCGGGCCGGGCCTATGCCTTCGATATCGTCGAGGAAGGAGTGGA
The DNA here is from genome assembly GCA_036343235.1 of Lachnospiraceae bacterium. Classification (GTDB taxonomy): domain Bacteria; phylum Bacillota; class Clostridia; order Lachnospirales; family Lachnospiraceae; genus RUG306. The sequence continues at coordinate 17,402 of JAZASQ010000022.1, read as the reverse complement.
CCTGATTCTTTCCCCGCAGGGACCGGTGGTACTCGATAGCGAAGCGGTGGGCCTCATCCTGAAGGCGGGTGATGAGCTTGAAGCCCTCAGAGCTGCGGTCAATGGGGAGCTCTATATTATTATAATACAGGCCCCTCGTCCGGTGATGGTCGTCCTTCACCATTCCGGCCACGGGGATATCGAGGCCCAGCTCTTTGAGGACATCGAGGGCGATATTGACCTGGCCTCGGCCTCCGTCCATCATGATGACATCAGGAAAACGGGTGAAGCTCGAAAGTTCGCTGTCGCTGCTCCCATCCCCGTCTGCCTCCGAGAGCTCCTGCTGTCCGTGGATAAAGCGGCGCGTCAGTACCTCCCGCATGGAAGCGTAGTCGTTCGGGCCCTCCACGGTCCTCAGGCGGAACTTCCTGTAATCCGACCGCTTGGGCCGGCCCTTTTCAAAGACGACCATGGAGCCGACGGAAAGGAAGCCCGAGGTATTTGAAATATCGTAGGCCTCCATCCGGTCTATATTCGGAAGGCCCAGAAGGTCGGCAATCTCCTTCACCGCCCCTATGGTCCGGCCCTCTTCCCGCTTGATGCGCTCCTTGTCCTGGGAAAGGATGAGCTCGGCATTCTTCTGAGCCAGCTCCACGAGCTTCTCCTTCTTCCCCCGCTTGGGGGTCACGAGAAAGACTTTTGATCCCCGCTTTTCCGTAAGCCACTGCTCGAGGACATCGGTTCCCGGCACCTCCTCCTGCAGAAAGATCTGGTGCGGGATAAAAGGAGTTCCGGAATAGTACTGGGTCAGGAAGCTTTCAAGCAGGGTCTCGGTCTCATTTCTGACGTTTAAGGCCATGTGGTAGTGGTCCCGGCCTATGAGGCGGCCTCCCCGGACAAAGAAAATCTGAAAAACCGCGTCCTCGTCGTCTGCCGCGTAGGCCACGACATCCCTGTCCTCCTCATCGGAGGAAGTGATCTTCTGTCGGTTCATGCAGAAGCGGACGGCCTCAAGCAGGTCCCGGTAACGGGCGGCCTGCTCAAACTCCATTTTTTCCGAGGCCTCATTCATCTTCTCTATGAGCCGTTTCTCCTCAGCCTGGTAGTTGCCCCCGAGAAAGTCCAGAGCCGCCTGTACCTGCTTCATGTACTCTTCTTCGGAAACCTTCCCCGTGCAGACCCCGCTGCACTGCTTCATATGGTAATTGAGGCAGGGCCGCTCTCTGCCTATGGTCTCCGGATATTTCCGGGAACAGGTCCGAAGGCCATACAGCTTGTTTACAAGGTCGATGGTTTCATGGACTGCTTCCGCCGATGTGAAGGGACCGAAGTAGCGGTTTTTGTCCTTCTTCATGCGGCGCGAAAAGAGGACCCTGGGAAAGGTCTCTTCCAGGGTCACTTTGATGTAGGGGTAGGTCTTGTCGTCCCGAAGAAGAGTATTGTACTTGGGACGGTTTTCCTTTATGAGGTTGTTTTCGAGAACCAGGGCCTCCAGCTCCGAGTCCGTCACTATGTACTCGAAGTGGTCGATGTGGGCCACCATCTGTTTCTTCTTCACCCCCTCGTCGTGGGAGGGCTGGAAGTACTGGTGGACCCGCTTCGTCAGGCTCTTGGCCTTGCCGACATAGATGATGACATCATCGCAGTCATGCATAATGTAGACCCCGGGCGAATCCGGAATCTTTTTTAACTCTTCTTCAATATCGAACATAGAAATCAGGCGGACTGTCCGCCGGAAGAATCTCCTGCCGGGGCCTCCGCCGAAACGGCTGACGTTTCCGCAGAAGCGGATTCGTCTCCTGCCCCCGGAACCTGTGTCTCAGCTGCCTGTGCTGCGTCTCCTGCACTCTCAGCCACATCTGCTTCCGGCTTTTCCTCTACTGCCTGAGGGGCATCGGGAGAGATGGTATTGGAAGGATCCGCCGCAGTCGCATCGAGATTTACAGAAGCATCCTCCTCCGTGGGTTCGATTCCCTCCGCCATGCGGAAAAGCTTCATGAACTCCTTGCCGGAAATGGTCTCCTTCTTGTAGAGGTAGGCAGCAATGCGGTCCAGGGAATGGCGGTGCTCCTCCAGGAGGTGATAGGCCTTGTCGTAGGCCGTCTGAATCATCCGGTTCACTTCCCCGTCAATCTTCGAAGCTGTCTCGTCCCCGCAGGTGAGCTGGGCCCTTCCCTCCAGGTACTGGTCCGAAACCGTGGCAAGGCCCATCATGCCGAAGGTCTCACTCATACCGAAGCGGGTGACCATATTGCGGGCAATACTTGTAGCGTTTTCAATATCGTTTGCAGCACCGGATGTGGCTGAATGGAAGACCAGAACCTCCGCTGCCCGGCCGGCCATGTAGGTCGTGATCTTTGCCGTGAGTTCATCCTTCGTCTGCAGGAATTTCTCTTCCTCAGGCGTCTGCAGGGTGTAGCCCAGGGCCCCCATGGTCCGGGGTACGATTGTGATCTTCTGGACAGGCTCGGTGTCGTCCTTCTGCAGGGCTGTAATCAGGGCGTGGCCGACTTCGTGGTAGGAGACGATCTTCCGCTCGGCATCGGACATGGGCCGGTCCTTGCGCTCGCTGCCGCCGACAGCCACAAGCTCGAAGGCATCAAAGAGGTCGTCCTGGTTTACGAACTGCCGATGGTGCTTGACTGCGATAATGGCTGCCTCATTGATGATATTGGCAAGGTCGGATCCGACAAGGCCGGCCGATGCCATGGCGATGGCGGAAAGGTCGACAGACTCATCCAGCATGACGTCCTTGGCATGGACCTTCAGGGTCTCAAGCCGACCCTTGTAGTCAGGTCTGTCCACGATGATGCGGCGGTCGAAACGGCCGGGACGAAGAAGGGCCTTATCGAGGACCTCGGGCCGGTTCGTTGCGGCCAGAATCAGGATGCCCTTCGAAGAATCAAAGCCATCCATCTCGGCCAGGAGCTGGTTCAGGGTCTGCTCCCGCTCGTCGTTTCCCCCGCCGTAGCGGGAATCGCGGGACTTTCCGATGGCATCGATCTCATCTATGAAAATAATGCAGGGCGCAGCCTTCTGGGCCTCGGAAAAGAGGTCACGGACACGGGAGGCACCTACACCGACAAACATCTCGACGAAGTCGGAACCGGCCAGGGAGAAGAAGGGAACGCCGGCCTCTCCGGCAACTGCCTTGGCAAGAAGAGTTTTTCCGGTTCCGGGAGGGCCCACAAGCAGGGCGCCTTTCGGCAGCCGGGCTCCGATCATCTTGTACTTCTGGGGATTGTGGAGGAAGTCGACGACCTCCGTCAGAGACTCCTTGGCCTCATCCTGACCGGCCACATCCGCAAAAGTGACACCGGTGGACTTCTCCACATAGACCTTGGCGTTGGACTTGCCGACCCCGAAGGTACCGTTGCCCATACGGCGCATGAAGACACCGAAGATGACCCAGAGAAGGACCAGGGGAATCACGAAGGAGAGGACATTCATGATGATGGCATAGGTGTTGTCATTGCCCTCGGCTTTTATCTCGACCTTGTGCTCCTTCAGAAGGGGAAGCAGGTCCGGGTCGTTCAGGTAGACCGTGTAGTAGGTGACCTTCAGAGTCTGTCCCGTTGTCTTGAAATAGGAATCAGCAAAGGATTCTTCCGTATTCTTGTCATCGGAAGAAAGCGTTTCCCCGTCCTTCAGGGAGATGTTCACCCTGTCGCTTGAGAAGGTGACGGACTTGACCTTGTCCTCCTCTACGATATCCAGAAATTTCGAATAGGAAATTTCCTGGGTGGACCGGCTGCCGGCCGCATTGTAGATGAAGCTCGTGATAAAGAGGGCAACGAGGGACAAAAGGATCAGGACGATAATCGGCTGCCTGTTGTTGTCGTTCCCGCTGTTCTTTCCGTTTTGATTGTCATTGGGATTCATAATCTTTTTCCTGTTCCGGATGCTTAATACGGGTTTTTAGGCGCATTATAGCATATTCATTCCTGCACATCAAAAGCCGTCGGTCCGTCTTCCGCAGCCCCATCCGGCTTACCGCTTTTTGCAAAGGAAGTGTAGTAATCGATCATCCGGTCCGAAAGGGCGTAGTCGTTCTTCGTAAAGGGGCGCCAGCAGTTCTTCAGGGTTCCGAAGATGTACCAGAGATCCGAGGAATGGAAAGCCCCCTTCTTGTCTCCGGGAAGTGCGCGATTGAAGCGGACTTCAAAGGCAGGCGTCCCGGCGCTTTTCATTATTCTCGTGAACTGTCTTGACATGGCCCGTAGAATCGGCGCGGCCAGGTCGTTTTTCGTGACGGAAATCACGGCCGGGCAGGGGTGAAAGAGCTTCCTGTCCCGAACTTCAACCGAAGAATGAGTAATGAAGTACCCATCTTTCACCGGCATCTCCACAGGGGTCGAATCCTTCCGCCTTTTTTCCACGTCAAGGAAAGCCTTTTCCATGATGTCCGGCGGAATCTCCCGGAGGATATCGAGAAAGCCCTCTCCGTAAATCTGCGGATTCTGCACCGCATGGTAGTCATAAAGGGCATAGGCACCGGCCTCACGTGCCGCCTGGCGAATGACCTCCTCCCAGAAGGGATAGTTCTTCTCCGGCGTCCGGCTTCCCGTATCCAGAATGCGGGAGGCCCCGCCCAGGGAAAACTGGATGGTCTTTGCGTAGCGGCCCTCAGTCAGAGGGGAGCCGATGAATTCCTGAACGGAGATGGCCCCTGCGCTCTGCCCCATCAGGGTGATATTGCCCGGATCCCCGCCGAAGGAGGCGATGTGGTGGTGAAGCCACATGAGAGCCGTGAACTGGTCCAGGAGGCAGATGTTTCCGGTGTGGCCGTACTGCTTCTCTATCTCAGGAAGACAGAGGAGGCCGAAAGGCCCCACCCGGTAATTGACGGTCACAAGGATGACATCCCGCTCAGCCCAGGCCTCACCGGAAAATGTCTTTTCGTCGGACGAGCCTTCCGTGAAGGAGCCCCCGTAGAAGAAGACTGCCACAGGAAGGTTCTTTTTTGTGCCGGTCTTTAAACCTGCCGGAGAAGAGACAGCGGCGGCCGGAAGGGCCGCCGTCTTCGTCCAGATATTGAGGGAGAGACAGTCATCACTGTAGGTGAAGGGAACCCCCTCCCGGAATTCGTGATAGTAGAAGGCTCCGGCACTCCCCTCCGGAAAGCGGGTCTCCGGCAGGAAGGCCCGGTGCTGGTAAGGGCAATCTCCGAAGGAAGTCGCATCATAGACCTCCTCTTCGGCATGGAATACTTCCTCGGCAAAGGCATAGCGTTTCGCCCTTCCGTAGCGGATGCCCCGGAAGGAAGCAATCTCTCCGGCCGGGTCCGAAAGGAGACCGCGTACTTTGCCGTAGGAAGTAGAGAGGATGAGCTCTTTCTGTTCCTGAGCTTCCTCCTGTCTTTTTTCTTCTCCAGCCGCCCCCATGTCAGGCCAGCCTCTTTAAGTTCTTGAGCGAGTAGTCCAGAACCGGTGCGCTGTGGGTCAGGGCCCCGCAGGAAACGAAGTCAGCTCCGATTCCTCTGGCCTTTTCCATGTTTTCCAGGGTGAAATTGCCGGAAAGCTCCACCTCTGCCCGGTGGTCGATCAGCTTCACTGCTTCCTTCATATCCTCCACAGACATATTATCAAGCATGATGATGTCGGCTCCGGCAGCAAGAGCATCCTTTACCATATCAAGGCTTTCGGTCTCAATCTCAATCTTCCGTACAAAAGGGGCGTAGGCCTTTGCTGCGGCAATGGCTTCCTTCACACCGCCGGCTGCCCCGATATGATTGTCCTTCAGGAGGACCCCGTCGGAAAGGTTGTAGCGGTGGTTCTGTCCGCCGCCCACACGCACTGCGTATTTTTCAAAGATGCGGTTATTGGGGGAAGTCTTCCGGGTATCGAGCAGGGTAATGCCGTCGCCGGAGAGCTTCTCCACGCACTTTCTTGTATAGGTCGCAATACCGCTCATACGCTGCAGGTAGTTTAAGGCTGTCCGCTCGCCGGAAAGGATAGTCCGGATGTCCCCCTTCACGAGGGCAATTTCCTCGCCCTTTCTGATGGAATCCCCGTCCAGGAAAGGCCGGTCCTTTTTGGCGGCCTCAGCAGGGTCTGCAAAGACATTCTTCCGAAGGGAACCATCTCCGGCGGAAAGAACCTCTATCGTCGTCCCGTCGTCAAAGAGCTCAAAGACCCGGCGGAAGACCTCAAGACCGCAGAGAACCCCGTCTTCTTTACATATGAGCTCGGCCTGGCCGGGCACCGCCGTCTTCATGACCGCATTGGTCGACACGTCCTCACTCGAAATATCTTCCCTCAACGCGCCGAGGATTAACTCGTCGACGTTCATTTTCATCGTAATATTGTTCATTCTGCTCACCGCTTATTAAATTCATAATTCATAATTCATAATGCATAATGATTTGTTAGATTCGCTGCCGATTCTCATTTTGCATTCACAATTTAATTATGCATTATGCATTGTGCATTATGCATTTTATTTATGCATTTTAAGAGAACCGCTTGTTCTTGATTTCCTTCTGCCTGCGCTCTTCGTTGTGAATCTCGTTCCAGATCCGGGCCTTGTTCTTCTGGGCGTAGAGGTCTGCGTCCCGGTACTCGTCCGGGGTGAGCTCATAGACATCAGAGAGTTCGTCAACCGTGGGACATTTCGCTGCCGCAAGATAGCCCTTCTCGTCATAGATGTGGGCTGTACCGGCGGAATCCTTCGCCCCTTCCCCGTCCTCCGCAGGACCGGCAGCCTGGTCCCCGAAGAGGGAGAAACCCTGCAGGGAAGAACCGGGAATCCGGACCGTACCCTGGTACTCCTCGTCATCCGGGTGGTCCGTCATATAGAGGGCCGCGGCCTTGGCAAAGACAAGACTTTCCAGCAGGGAGTTGGACGCCAGACGGTTTGCCCCGTGAACCCCGTTGCAGGAAACCTCTCCCGCCGCATAGAGGTGGCGCATAGAGGTATGGCTGTTCTGGTCCACGAAGACGCCGCCCATGAAATAGTGCTGGGCCGGCACGACCGGAATCCAGTCCTTCGTGACGTCGTAGCCCTCGTCCAAACAGTGCTGATAAATATTAGGGAAGCGCTCCTTCACATCAACCTTGGTGATGGCTGTAAGATCCAGCCATACATGCTCGGTTCCATCCTTCTCCATCTGCTCGTAGATGGCCTTGGACAGGAGGTCTCTCGGAAGGAGTTCGTTTACGAACCGGTTGCCGTCCTTGTCCCGGAGCAGGGCCCCTTCCCCGCGGACGGATTCCGAAATCAGGAAGCGCCGCTCGTGCTTCTTCGAGTAGAGGACCGTGGGATGGATCTGGACGTAGTTGATGTGCTCGAGCGTAATATGGTGCAGGATGGAAATGGCCAGGGCGTCTCCTGTCAGAATGGGGAAGTTCGTGGAGTTTTCATAGATACCCCCGATACCTCCGCAGGCCCACATGACGTTGCCGGCGAAAACAGGCGTCAGGTCTCCGGTCTCTTCGTTTCGTACCACCACCCCGTCGCAGATATTGTCCCGGCAGAGGATGTCGATCATCTGGGTGTGGGTGAGGAGGGTCACGTTCGGGAGCTTCTGGACTTTTGCCACAAGCTTTGACGTAATCTCTTTTCCGGTCACGTCCTCATGGTAGAGGATGCGGTTCGTGGAGTGGGCTCCCTCCCTTGTGTAGATAAGCTCCCCGTCCTTGGTGGCGAACTCGACCCCGTCGTCCATGAGCTCCTCAATGACGCTCCGGGAGGACCGGATCATCATGTCCACGGAGGCCTTCCGGTTCTCGTAGTGGCCGGCCCGGAGGGTATCCTCGAAAAAGCTGTCATAGTCGGAATCGTCTTTGAGTACGCAAATGCCGCCCTGGGCCAGGAAGGAATCGCTCTCGTCGATGTCCCCCTTCGTGATCATGAGAATCTTCGTCTCCCGGGACAGGTGGAGGGCAGTGAAACAGCCGGCCACGCCGGACCCCACGATGATCACGTCATAAAATCTTTCCATCATTTTCCTCATTCTGCTTACAAATTTCACTGCAGGCCTGCCGGGAAAAGGACAGGCTTCTTCACAATTTCCGTCACTTGGACAGATCGAGCATCTTCTCCATGGGAGCCGCTGCCCTCGCCATGAGCTCGTCAGTAAGGACGATCTGCTCTTCATTATTTTTGAGGGCATTATATACCCGCTCAAGGACAACCTTTTTCATATTGGGGCAGACCATGGCGTAGCCGCCCTCCGTGTCCGCTTTGCCCCGCTCCATGGGGAGGAAGTGGAAGGTCCGGTCCGGGTAGCGGCTTTTCAGTTCATGCTCAACCCCGCACTCCGTGATGATGATGAACTCCTTCGCATCGGAAGTCCCGACGAAATTGATGATGCCGGAGGTGGAGCCGATGTGGTCGCAGAGGGAGAGAACCTCCTCCTTGCATTCGGGATGGACAAGGACCGGGGCATCGGGATAGAAGGCCTTCAGTTCTTTCACGTCCTCGACGGAAACCCCGTGATGGACGTGGCAGTAGCCATCGTTAAAAATAAACTCCTTGTCCGACACCTGTTTTGCCACATAGTGGGCCAGGTTCTGGTCCGGGACGAAGTATATATAGTGCTCCTTCAGGCGGGAGACGACTTTCACGGCGTTGGCACTTGTCACGCACACATCCGACTCGGCCTTGATCTCCACGGTCGAATTCACATAGCAGACAACAGCGAGGTCGGTAGGATGAAGCTTTCTCTGCTCCCTGATCTTCTCCACGGTCGCCATATGGGCCATGGGGCAGTCCGCGTCGGAGGCCGGCAGCAGAATCTTCTTCTCGGGATTTAAAACCTTGCAGGACTCGGCCATGAAGCGGACACCGGCCAGGACAATGGTCCGGCAGTCAAGCTCTGTCCCCTTCTTTGAAAGGAAAAAGGAGTCCCCGATGAAGTCCGCAATTTCCTGCACCTCGGCAGGCACATAGTAGTGGGCCATGATAACCGCATCCCGCTCCCTTTGCAGGCGTTTAATTTCTGCCACCATTTCTTCATTTGTCATCGTCATTTTCTCTCCACCACTTCTTTTAATTATTACCCGACTTTCGCTTCCCCAATGTATCCCGGAAATACCGTCTCCAGTGTCATAGCGTCCAGGTCAAGTTTCAGAATCTCGCAGTTGGCAATTTTGATGGTCCAGAACTTTTCAGGAGGAAGCCCCTTCACATAGCAGGTGAGGCCGTGGATCAGGGCCCCATGGCTCGAGAGGAGAATGTTCCGGTCCTGATAGCGCCGCCGCATCTTCATGGTCGACAGGAATTTCCCGACCCGGCTGATGACATCCGTTGCTGTCTCCCCGCCCGGAGCCGGGTGAAGGTCCGAGTTTTCAAAGAAGCGGTCTCTCTCTTCCTGCGGCAGACTTTCCAGGGCCAGGCCTTCCCAGTCCCCGAAGGACATCTCGATCAGGGCATGTTCCATGGTAAAGAGCTCGTGGGGAATGCCGGAAATGATCTCGGCGCTCTCAACGGCCCGGGACAGGGGGCTGGTCCGGACTTCATCAATCAGGATTTCATTGTCCCGGAGAAACTGCGCTGCTCCCCTGGCCTGCTCGCGCCCGGTCTCATTCAGCTGCGTGTCTGTCCGCCCCTGCAGACAGCCCCGGACATTCATGTCCGTCTGCCCGTGGCGGCATACATATATGGCGCCCATGCCTCACTCCTTTGATAAAAAAACTTTTCAGTTGCTGCCTACTCGGATTTCTTCGAAATCCTCGTTGGCAGGCTTTAGTTTCTTCCGTACTCCTCATGAACGAACTTTTCCAGAACAGGAAGAGACCGCTCCACCTTCTCCGTGTCAATGCAGTAGGCCATGCGGAAATAGCCCGGGCAGCCGAAATTGTCCGAAGGGACCAGGATCAGGTCGTACTTCATGGCCTTTTTTGAAAATTCAACCGCGTCATCCTCCAGGGCCTTGGGGAAGACATAGAAAGTTCCGCCGGGCCGGACAACCGTGAAGCCCAGCTCAATCAGCTTATCGTAGATGAGATTCATATTCGTCTCATAGACAGAGAGGTCGGCTGTCTCATCAATGACCTTTGCCACAGCAAGCTGCATGGTGGCTGTCGGGCAGTTGTGGCCGATGCCCCTTGAAATCTGTCCGAAGATGGGAACGAGGATGTCAGCGCCGGAAGCGGCCGGATTTACCGCGATGTATCCGATCCGTTCTCCGGGAAGGGACAGACCCTTGGAGAAGGAATAGCAGGATAATGTATTTGCATAGTAATTCGAAGGATAAGGGCACTTCTTCCCGTCAAAGATGATCTCCCGGTAGGGCTCGTCACTGATCAAAAAGATGTCGTGGCCGTACTTCTTCTCGGCATCCGTAAGCATTGAAGAAAGCTCATTTAAAGTCTCTTCCGAATAGACAATGCCGGAAGGATTATTCGGCGAATTGATGAGGACAGCTGCCACATCGGAATCGAGCATCTTCTCAAACGCATCGAAATTGATCTGAAAGTCTTCCGTCCGGGCGGGGACAACTTGAAGAACGGCCCCGGTGTCGTTGACATATGGAGTGTACTCGGGGAAGAAGGGGGCAAAGGTCAGGACCGTATCGCCCGGCTTTGTAACGGCACGCAATGCATGTGCCAGTGCCCCGGCTGCTCCGGAGACGGGGAAGATATGCTTTGCCTCATAGTCAATGCCAAAGCGGCGTTTTAAAGACGCTGCAATCGTCTCCCGCACAGACATGATGCCGAGTGTCGGCGAATAGGAGTGAAGTTTCATCGGGGCCTCGTGCTCGTACATGTCGATGACGGCCTCCGTGAATTTCGGCGAAGTGGGCACGGAAGGATTGCCGAGACTGTAGTCAAATACATTCTCATAGCCGATTTCCTTCCCCCGGCGGGCGGCATATTCAGCCAGGTCCCGGATCACGCTCTTATTGTTCAGGCGTTCTTTATACTTTTCATTGATCATATTATCGTACCTCCTCCGTATATCTTGTCTCAAAATCCGTAAAATCCGTTTCATTATAAAGGAGGAGATTCCACTGCCCTCCCTGATATTTCAGAACGGTAACAGACCCGTTCTTCAGACTGTCTGCACACCGGTCCGGCCACATGCTCTGCAGCCACCAGCCGGCGGAGGAATGACCTGTAATGAGAATCGTCTTCCCCGCATTTCCCGAAGCGGAAACCACGGCCGTCATGGCCGTATTGATGCGGTTGGCAAGTTCACTCGCTGACTCCCCTCCTGTCGGAGAAGAAAATCCCGCATCATCATACGTGCCGAAAAGATTATCTCCAAAGGCAGCCCGGGCTTCAGCTGATGTCATACCATCCGCCTTCCCGAAGTCAATTTCATCGAAGCCGGCATTGACTTCGACCTTGGGGACGGGGTTTACATTATTCTCGAGAATAATGTCCCCGGTCTCTTTCGTCCTTGTCATTTCAGAGCAGTAAGCCCGGTCGAAAGTGATAAAGGATACCGCCTTCCCCAGGAGGGCCGCCTGCTCCCTTCCGTTTTCCGTCAGGCGGGATTCGGTATTCTTCCCGGCATAGACCCCGTCGATATTGGACGCGGCCTCCCCGTGGCGGACGAAGCAGACGATGACCGGCTGCGAGGCGGTCCCGGCCGTCTTCCCGCAGGAGGAAAGGGTGAGGCCCAGGAGGACCAGGGCGGCAGCAGCAAGGGCCAAAGCGGCCCGGCGCATATTTTTTACGAAATGCCTGTTCATACCTTTTCGATCGTTGTCTCGGAATTCATGTCGTAGAAGCCGACCGTATTCTTCTCGGATATGACCGTCAGGTTCAGAAGGTCATAGAGGCGGTTGTAGGCATGGAGCTCCCCCGTGGAATCGTAGCCTGTGCAGGAGATGGAAAGCAGGTACTCTCCCCCCTGCAGGTTCATGTCCTGGGTGAAGGTGCAGACATAGGTATCCCCGGCATGGGCCGTTCCGACGGACTTCTTCTCGAGATTCGTATTCGTCCCGGTCACGTCGGTACCCTTGGGAGTCTTGATGGTAAAGGTGAAAATCGGGTCCTCCACATCGGCATGGAAGTGGACCTTGGACTTAATGGAAAAGCGGCTGCCCTTGATGATGGAGGTGGTCAGGGCCCCTTCGGAGTCCACAACCGCGAAATCCACAATCTCCGCCTCCAGGGTTCCGTAAGGATTGACGTTGGGATTGACCGTGAAATGGCTCTTCCAGGTACTCCCGCCCTTGACATCCGAAAGCAGGTCCTTCTTCTCTTCCGCAATCGTGGGCTTCTTCTCTTCCTCTGCACCGGCCTCATCAGCGGAAACGGTCAGCTCTCCGGCTGCGGCCTTTTCGATGTCGGAAACGGAGCGGATACCCTCCCCGTTGCCGGTCACCATGATCTTCTTGTAGAGGTCGATCATCTTCGCGGGTTCGCCCTCGGCAATCTTGACCCCCTTGTTTAAAAGGATGACCTTGTCGCAGTACTTGCGGATGGAGGAGAGGTCGTGGCTGACCATCAGAATGGTCTTTCCCTCCCGCTTGAATTCCTCGAACTTGCGGAAGCACTTGCTCTGGAAGAAGACGTCCCCGACAGACAGGGCCTCGTCCACGATCAGGATCTCGGGATCGATATTGATGGCTACAGCGAAGGCCAGGCGGACAAACATACCGGAAGAATAGGTCTTGACCGGCTGGTAGACAAACTCCCCGATGTCGGCAAAGGAGAGAATGTCGTCGAGCTTGGCGTCGATTTCCTCCTTGGAAAAGCCGATCATGGTCCCGTTCAGGTAGACGTTCTCAATGCCCGTGTATTCCTGGTTGAAGCCGGCCCCCAGCTCAAGAAGGGCGGAAATCCGCCCGTCGACTTTGACTTCACCCTCTGTCGGCGTCAGGACCCCGGTGATGATTTTCAGGACCGTGGACTTGCCGGACCCGTTCGTTCCGATGATGCCCACCGTCTGCCCCCGGTCGATGGCGAAGGAGACGTCGTTTAAAGCATAACTTTCCGTATAGTGCTTCTTCTTCCCGTTGCCGAAGGCGTCAAGAAAGCGGTCCCGGCGGCGGGAGAAAAGCTTGTAGACCTTGCTGACATGGGACACCGTGATGGCCGGGTCGGAAGGGGTCAGATTCGTACTCTGCGTATCGCTCATATTATTCTTTTCGTTCTTTCATGAATAATGGAAAATCAGTAAATCCGGACGGTCCGTTCAATCGGGCGGAAAGCATCATAACTCATCCGCAAAGTGGGGGCGAAGCCGATTATATACAAACATTCCGAAAATCAGGCAGAAGGCCGTGACGCACCAGAAGTAGAGGGTCATACGGGGAGCCTGCCAGAACCAGGCCTTGTAGATGAAGCAGTCCCGGTAGCCCCTCACAATATAGAACATGGGGTTCAGCTTGATGATGGTCGCCACCCAGCCCGGGATTCCGTCCACCATGGTCTCATAGTTCCACATGACGGGGGTCAGCCAGATACCGACCTGCAGGATGATGCTGATGACCTGGGACCAGTCCTTGAAGAAGACATTGATGGCCGCGTTGAAATAGCCGAGACCCAGAACCAGCATGAACATGGCAAAGGAAAAATAGAGAATCTGCAGGTAGTAGATGTCCGGCTTGAAGCCGTAGCAGAGGTAAAGAATAATTGAAATCACTATGAAGAAGACGTGGGTATAGAGGTTTGAAATGACCTTCACTGCCGGAAGTATCCGGATTTCAAACACGACCTTCTTCACGAGGTAGGAGTACTCCGTCAGGGCGTTATTTCCCTGGGACATGGCATCCGCGAAGAAGAACCAGGGCACGAGGCCGGCCACAAGCCAGAGGACATAAGGGAGCTCTATGCCGCTGGCCAGTTTCGTTCCGCCTGCCTTCAGGCCCTTCTCAAAGGCGAACCAGTAGACAAGGACCATGACGATGGGCTGCACAAAGCCCCAGACCATGCCGAGGAAGCTGCCGGCGAAACGGCCCTTGAAGTCGTTTCGCGCCAGGCGGCGGATCAGCTTGCTGTTTTCAAAAATGGCACGGAAGGTGCCGATCATACTTCTCATATTTCAACCACTTTTCCGGTGTAGACCACCCTGTAACTGCTTCCGTAAGAAAGCGCAATGCCCAGCTCCCACTTTCCTTCACCGGGCTCCGGCAGGCGGGCATAGAAGCCGGTCGTAATGATTTCCAGAGGCTTGCCGGTCAGTTTCCTCCCGATCCGGTCATCGTAGATATCCTGCCTCTTCACTTTTTCCGTCGCGTAGACATGGGTCTCATTCCCGTTCTTAAGGATGACAACAGCCTTCCGGCCGTTGTCCGCCTTTCCTTCTCCGGTCTCGTACCAGCCGCTGACTTCAATGGCCGACCGCTCTGCATCCTCCGCGAAGATGTCCACTGTACAGTCAAAGTCACCTGCTGCCATGGTTTCCGGCCTGAGGGAAAGGGCCGGAGCGAAAGGCTTCTTTTCATGCATATCAATCGTGAAATGAACCCCGCTGCCCACAAGGTTTCTATTATAGAAGGGGTCCGTCTTCACATAGGCGGGATGCTTCGTATAGAGGCGCTTCCGCTCCACATTGAGGCGGGCCATCTTCTCGGGGCTCATGTCATTGCCCCTGGACAGGGACTCGTAGTGGAGGAAGACAGCATCGTTTCTCACCACGTTGTAGTAGCCCTTCTCTATGAGAGAGAAGCAGAAATCCACGTCATTATAGGCAACCCGCAGTTCTTCGTCAAAACCGCCGGCCTCTTCATACTTTTCCTTCGAAACCATGAGGCAGGCTGCCGTGACCGCCAGGTAGTTATAATCTACCCGGTTTCTGTCGAAAAGCAGGCGGTGGGCATCCGAGTCCCCGAGGAAGGCATGGGAAGGGCCCGTGGCAATATTGATGATCCCGATATGCTGAATGTGCTCCCGGTCAGGATAGAGGAGCTTGGCCCCGACAGCCCCGGTATGGGCCTGCTTTGCCTGGCCCAGCATACGGCGGATGGAACCTTCGTCCTTCACTTCCGTATCATCATTTAAGAATAATAAGTAATTGCCCTTCGCTTCCTTCGCCCCCCGGTTCACCATGGCCGAGAAATTGAATGTGGCAGGTTCATAAATATAATTGACCCTGTGCTCCCGGGCAAAGGCCTCAATCTTCGCATGGTTCCCGATGGAGGAGCCGTTGTCCACGACGATTATTTCCTTCTGCACCCCGTCGCGTGCGGCCTGGACGGAATTGATGCACTTAAAGAGTACATCGGGGTTGTCTTTCGAAGGAATGATAATGGAGACTAGGTCTTTGGGGTCCGTATCATAGACAATGCGGAACTGGTGGGTCTCCTTTGAAAACTCGGGCGTCCCCTTCATGCCGCGCCGCGCGAGAGCTTCCCTCTTCAGCTTGTCCGTGGCGGTAAAGACATAGTCCTTGGCCTCGGGATCCGCCGCTGTGGAACCGGCAGTTTCCCGCCAGTGGTAGAGGACTTTCGCCACATGACCGACCCGCGCGTCCGAAGACTTCTCCAGGAAACGCATGGTCATGTCGTAGTCCTGGGCCCCGTCGAATTCAGGCCGAAGGCCGCCGATTTCCTTCACAAGGGATGCCCGGTAGGCCGCAAGGTGATTTGTATACATCATGGACCAGAAGAGGTCCGGGGACCAGTCAGGCTTGAAGAAGGGGTCATGGCGCAGACTCCCATCTTCCGTCAGCTTGTCTTCATCCGAGTAGAGGAAGTCCGTATCCGGATGCTCGTGCAGGTAGGCGGCAAATTCCCGCAGGGCATTGGTGCTCATGACGTCGTCGCAGTCGGAAAAGACTATGAAGTCTCCCTCTGCAGCATTGATGCCATCATTCGTAGCCCGGGAGATCCGTCCGTTCTCTTCCCTGTATATAATTTTCACATGCTTCTTTCCCTCATAGGAAGAAAGGACTTCCTTTACATGAGGATCCGGGGAATGGTCGTCCACGAGAATGAGTTCAAAGTTCCTGTAGGTCTGGCCCAGACAGGCATCTATACAGGCTGTGAGCTCGTACTCCGGGCAGTTATAGACCGGAATCACGATGGAGAAGCGGATATCTTCCTTCACTTCCCCCTTGTAGAGAATATTGGGTTCAATCTCCCGGATATAGTAGCCGTAGTCATTTTCCAGATGGTGGTCGTTGGCGTGGGCCTTATCGTATTTTTCAATCTCCCTGGCTCCGGCCAGGCCGAAAGCGGACGCGTTCCGATAATAAGCTGCTGCCCCGCTCCTCGCCAGAACCCGCTTGGCTTTTCGGACGGCCCGCCGGGCAAGAGAAGGCTTCTTCTGAGCTTCCGGCCGGGCCGGGGAAGCGGGCCGGGCCACAACGGCATCCCTTGTCTTCAGGACTTCCGCGAGCAGGGCCGGAGCATCTCCGTCGTCTGCCGTATCGAATACCGCCTCGAATGTACCCTTGAATCCTCCGCAAAGAAATACAATGAAGGGGTCATCATGATCAAAGACGAAGAGACCGCCAGGTCCCTCGATGCCGTTGGACACGATATTAAGTCCCTGGGGCAGGGCCGCCCTGTTCTTCATCACGACAAAGCCCTTGTTTTCCCCGGGATCGATGCGGATTTCCGTCACATCCCCGTCAAAATGCAAAGGGATTACGTTTTCTCCGGTAAGGCTCCCGATGAATTCCTTCTTTGTCTCCTCAAGAAAGCCCTTCCCGCAGTCGTAGTAGATGCTCCAGCAGATGGTATCGAGAAGACTCGCAAAGGCCTCGTTCAGGTTGATAATGGGCCTTCTCCGGTCCAGGCATTCCTCCCGGAAGGAAACCTCTCCGGAAGAGACAAAGTTCTGGAAGCCTTCTTCCATCCTCCGGAAAACTTCAACATCCGCCTCCGTGACGCCAAAGCGATTCATCATGAAGTCATAGGTATCCGGATCCGAAGGCCGGTCTGTATAGTAGGAAACTGCCCGGTAGAGGACATACTTCACGGGAACCGGGAAGTCAAAGGTCCACTCACAGTCAATCAGGGTCCAGTCGTCTCCATCAACGAAGACATTTTCAAATATCAGATCCAGATCGGTAACGGGAGAAACGGCAGTCCGGCCGGAAAATCCGCAGTCTCCGAAAATCTTCCGGAAGTCTTCCGACGGTTCGAAATCCGTTTCCGTCGCCCCGAAATAAACGAGGTCGGTGAAACGGTCCAGGAGGCGGCCGACAGCCTCAAAGTCCTTCTTTTCCGCCTTTTCCTTGATGAGTTCCCGGAGGGAGGTGCCTTTGGCAAAGGCATAGCGAAGGCCTTCTCCGGAAGGCTCAGGCTGACACACCTGCACGTGGGGAAGGGCGGAAAGCGCCTCCGTCAGCTTTGCTGTAAGTTCAAGGGTCATTGCCACATGCTTTTGTCCCTCAGGGAAGACAGGGGTCTTCGTCACGTACTTTCCCTCCGGACCGGAGACGATGTCCGTCTCCATGCGGAAGCGCTTCCCCCGGTTTTCGGGGAACTTGCGGTAAATTGTCTTCACCCTTGCTGCAGAGGACGCTTCCCCGCCTTCTTTTGTCACGATCACCAGAAAGCAGTTGGCAAAGCGGGG